>NZ_JBHMAU010000020.1:0-20027 GCF_042429315.1 Brevibacterium otitidis
CCGTTCTTTGGAGTATCCGACTTTGCGTAGTCCGTCCTCGTGCTCGGCTTCGAAATACAGGGTCGTCACGTCGTACATCACCAAGCTGACATCACCGTCGCTGAGACAGTGAGCAAAGCACTTCGACGCGATCGTGTCCCGGTACTTCTTCTCCTGCGCCCGGGCCAGATGCCGATAGATCGTTGACACGTGCGGGGCCGGCACCCCGAGTTCGCTCAGCACCCGGACCGTATCGCGCTTCGAGGTCGGCTCTACCAGCCTGGCCAGCACCACCTGCTTGAACACCTCATCACCGACCACGTCGAAACCCAGGTTCGAATACGCCGCTTCCAACGTCGACCACAACACATCCGACACCGCCCCGACTGTGCGCGGCCGGCTCACCACCGGCGCAGCGTCGACAGTGTGCGCAGGCTCCAGCAGCCGCGGCTGTCTCCCGGGACCGGGCAGCAATGATTCCTGCCGCACCGGATCCTCGATCCCGAGATCGAGCACTCCCTGATCACCGACCAAGATCTCGTCGGCACGATCCATCAGCAGGCCAAGCTCAGCATCGGTATGCGCCGAGCCCACATGCTTGATCACCAGCAGTTTCCCACGGCGCTTTTCCACGACCTGGACCGCAGTCGCCCCTGACGCAGTCCGGACCTTCCTCACAAATGCCACACGATTAGTATCCCAAAAACACCATCCTNCGAGCATGTATGGCATCACACGGACCCCGCTGGCGAGGGCCGAAAGGAACTCACCGGCATGGTCGATCTCTCCTGCCACCAGCACCCGACGGCACGTCTGCTGGATCTCGTCCCGGGACGCTCAGCAACGGTGTACAAGAACGGGCTCGCCGCACGCGGGCCCAGCTTCCGCCAAGGTGTGCAGGTTGCGACGCTGGACCCGTTCCAGGGATACAAGAACGCGATCGATGACCAACTCGACGACGCCACCTGTGTGCTCGATGCTTTTCACATCGTCAAGCTCGCCACCAGCGCTGTTGATGACGTCCGCAGGCGCGTCCAGCAGCAGACACTCGGGCACCGGGGCCGGAAGGGCGATCCGCTCTACGGCATCCGCAACCTTCTACGGGCCAGACGCGAACGCCTCACCGACCGGCAGCGTACGAGACTCGAAGCGGCGTTCGCTGCGCACGAGGACCACATCAGTGTCGAAGTCGCCTACCAGTGCGCCCAGGACGTGCGTGACATGTTCCACCAGGACACTCACGCGCAAGGGCGCAGGCTGGCCACCCGCGTGATCGAGGCCTTGCCGACGTGCCCGATCCCAGAGATCGCCAGACTGGGCAGGACGCTGCGGAAATGGAAGACGACAATCCTGGCGTACTTCGATACCGGTGGTGCCAACAACGGTGGCACCGAGGCGGTCAACGGGCTCATCGAGCTCGGCAGGCGGATCGCTCGCAGGTTCCGCAACCTCGAGAACTACCGACTCCGCATGCTGCTCATCGCTGGCGGCCTGGACGCCTCACCCCACACTCAACTCTGAAGAGCCCGATTTGCCTGATGTGGTCGAGGCGTTGGCGAGCAGTTCGGTTAGATCGGGTTCATCGGTCATGGCCAGCCCTCCACGCGCGTTCGGCGGATGCGAGCCGATTATCGGGTACGCTGGTGCCGACAGTGGTGCTCGGCGTCGAGCACTCAACTTTGGCGTGTGGCAAACAGTCGTTCAGCCTATATCCGTTGATCTGTGTGCGCAGGCGCTCGAGGGCCAATCCTTCAAGCACGCAATTCCGCGAGGCGAGTCGTATGCTGCCGCGCGCAGTCGATCGCGTTCGGGCCCTGAGCTGCGGGGAGTCTGGATTTGCTGGCCCCTACGGCCGCAGCGAATTGCCGCTGTCGCTCCCGAGGTGGCGGCTGTGCCGATGCGGCATCAGCCCTGGTAGCAGCGCTGGGTTCAGAAATCTGAGCCAGCCTGTTCCACTAAGTGGCCACGCGCCTCGTGTGCAGTATGCGCGGGCTCACAGTGGGCTCAGGACCAGATCAAACATCACTCCGAGAACACCACCCCGCCGCCGATCGACACCCTAAGCAGCGACGAGTACTGAGTGCTGCTGGAGTCTGAGAACTTTGGTCGCCTCGCCGTCGCCGCCGCCGGAGAGATCGAGATCTTCCCCGTCAACTACGCAGCCTACGACGGTACCCTCTACATCCGCACCGCCGCCGGCACCAAGCTCACGGTCGTGACGATCAGCGACCGGATCACCTTCGAAGTCGACCGCATCGCCGCCCCGCCGCCCGCAGCGTTGTCATCATGGGCCGCGCCGAAGTGCTGGAATCCGTCGATGACACCGCCGCAGCCGAAGAGGCCGGGCTGCGCCTCTGGCTTGCGAGCACCAAATCCCGCTACATCCGCATCCGCCCGACCGAGGTGACCGGCCGCAGTCTGCGCTTCGGTCCCGAACCCGAGGTCGAACCCGACTTCACCTGTTGAACTAAACGATCGCTAGGACTGAGCGCACGGCCCTCCGTCCCGCCTTGCGGCCGGACAGCGAAGCAGGTTCGGCGCGGGCGACCGGACAGCACTGCGCCGTGCTCTATGCTGTTTAGCATGGTTAAAGCCCATGAGGATGAAAGCGGCGCGAGCATCGGCGGTCGTGTGCGTGCGGCTCGCACTCAGGCCGGACTGACGCTCGAGGAGCTGAGCTCGCAGATCGGCGTGAGCCCCGCGACCGTGTCCCTCATCGAGCGTGAGCGCGTCTCCGTCACCGTCGAGCGGGTCGCGAAGCTGGCCGAGGTGCTCGGCCTCGAACTCGAAGACCTCATGTACTCCAGTGAGTTCGAACCCAGCGCGGTGCGCACCGGACCCGGCGGCCACGAGCACGCCGGCGCTTCCCACCTCGTGCGCGGCACCCCCGATGCCCCGCATCCCAAGATCGTCGAGGCGATCATCGACTGCTTCGTGCGCTGGGGCTACCACGGCACCTCGATGCGGCAGATCGCCCAGGCCGGTGGGGTGAGCGTGGCTGGCGTCTACCATTACTTCTCCTCCAAGCAGCAGATGCTCGTGAGCCTCATGGACGAGACGATGGCTGAGCTCCTCGGCCGGCTCGAGGACGTCCTGACAGCAGCAGAGGGCCAGCCGGTCGAAGAGCGCTACCGGCAGGTGGTGCGCGAGCTGGCGCTGTTCCACCTGGTCGAGCGGCGCAAGGCCTTCATCGGCGCCAGCGAGATGCGCAGCGTCGAGGAGCCGGACCGCGAGCGGATCGTCGGGCTGCGCCGCGAGGTGCAGCACATGATCGACGCGCTCGCCCGCGAGGGCATCGAAGCGGGAGTCTTCGTCAATCCGGACTGGCGCTTCGCCGGCCGGGTGGTGGCGAATATGTGCACCTCGACCTCGCAGTGGTACGACCCCGAAGGGCCGGTGCCCAAGGACGCCGCCGCCGACAACCTCGCCGCCTACGCCCTGGCGATGATGCAGGTGGCCGGTCCCGGGCGATAGACTCGCAGACACGGGACTGCCGCCCGCCTCGGCCCGAGTGCAGGAGGTGCCGGCGGTCTGTTCACCTGAGCCGGACGAACCTGCACGGGCCCGGAGGCTTGTGCCTGAGGAGGAACATCTGCTGATGGCTGTCAACACCGAGCTGCAGGGTGCGAGCTACGCCCTGCCGGAGCCCTATGAGGTCTCCCGCGAGGCGATCATCGAATTCGCCCGCGCCACCGGAGCGCAGAACCGCGCCCATCGCAGCGCCGAGGTCGCCGCCGAGTTCGGCTATGCCGATGTCGTCGCCCCGCCGACCTTCGCCGTCATCCCCTCTCAGCGCGCCGAGGCTCTCTACATTTCCAGCCCGGAGGCCGGCATCGACTTCTCCCGCGTCGTCCACGGCTCCGAGCAGTTCAGCTACACCCGCCCGATCGTTGCCGGAGACCGCCTCAACGCCGTCTGCCACGTCGACGGGCTGCGCGAGGCCGGCGGTCATGCGATGATCACCACCCGCACCGAACTCACCGACGCGAACGCCGACGACGCTCCTGTGGTCACGGTGACCTCGACGATCGTCGTGCGAGGAGGAGAAGCATGAGCGAGCGCAACACCTACGAGGAGTACCGCCCAGCGGGTGCCGATCTGGCGCCGCGGCTGCGCGACCAGGAGGTCGGCCGCACCGTCGTCACCGCCCGCATCCCGCTCTCCCGCGCCGATCTCGTCGCCTATGCCGGCGCCTCGGGAGACCACAACCCGATCCACTGGAACGAGCGCTTCGCCCGCGAAGTCGGCCTCGATGACGTCATCGCCCACGGCATGCTGTCGATGGGCTCCGTGCTCGCCCGGATCACCGAATGGGCCGCCGACCCGGGTGCGATCGTCGACTGCCGCACCCGCTTCACCGCACCCGTCGTCGTCCCCGATGCCGCCACCGGCGCCCCGGACACCCCGACGGCCTACCTCGACATGGCCGCCGTCGTCGGCGCGATCGACGCCGAGGCAGGAATCGTGCGGCTGGACATCTCCGTCACCTGCGGAGAGGACACCGTGCTCGGCCGCACCCAGGTGAAGGTGCGGCTGGCGTGAGCGACGGCGCAGCCGAGGTGCGCCCGAGCATGCTGGCAGACCACACGACGATGCGGGTGGGCGGTCCGGCCGCCGATGTCACCGCCGCCAGCACGCGCGAGCAGCTGCTCGACTTCCTCACCGCCCATCCGCTCACCCGGACAGCTGCGTCCACCGCAGCCGAGGCGGGCCAGCCTGCCGAGAGGGGCCAGCCTGCCGAGGCGGGCGGCGCGCGGGGCCTGCGGCCGGACGTTCTCTTCATCGCCGGCGGCTCCAACCTCGTCATCAGCGATGAGGGATTCGCCGGTCCCGTCTGCCTCATCCGCACCCGCGGCCGCGAGTACACCGAACTCGACGGCGGCCGGGTGCGGCTGCGCGTGGCAGCAGGGGAGAACTGGGACGACTGCGTGGCCGAGACCGTCGCCCGCGGGCTCAGCGGCCTCGAAGCGCTCTCCGGCATCCCCGGCTCAGCAGGGGCGACACCGGTGCAGAACGTCGGCGCCTATGGTGCCGAAGTCGCCGACACCCTCGAGTCGGTGACCGTCTGCGACCGGCTCTCCGGCGACATCATCACCCTGCCGCGCGCCGAGCTGGAGTTCGGCTACCGCACCTCCCGGCTCAAGCGCTCGACCGCAGAGTTCGGCACCGTGCGCTTCGTCGTCCTCGACGTCAGCTTCGTCCTCACCGCCTCGGCGGAGTCCGCGCCGATCCGCTACCAGCAGCTGGCCGGTACCCTCGGCGTCGAACTCGACGCCCGTGTGCCGCTGGCCGCCGTGCGCGAGGCGGTGCTCGCCGTGCGCGCCTCCAAGGGCATGGTCCTCGACCCCGCTGATCACGACACCTGGTCGGCAGGCTCCTTCTTCACCAACCCGATCGTGCCGGTCGACACGGCCCTGCCCGAAGGCGCCCCGGAATACCCGGTCATCGACCCGCTGACCGGGATGCGCGATGAGAAGCGGAAGAAGACCTCGGCGGCCTGGCTCATCGACACCGCCGGATTCCATAAGGGCTTCGGGATCGGCGAGCAGCGCGCCCGCCTGTCGACGAAGCACACGCTGGCGCTGACGAACCGCGGTCAGGCCCGCACCGCCGATGTGCTCGAACTCGCCGCGCACATCCGCGACGGGGTGGCGGCGAGGACCGGCATCCGGCTCGAACCTGAGCCGAACCTCATCGGCTGCCGGTTCTGAGGCCCGCCTCCCAGCGGTCGATATCGGCGATTGCCGCCTGCGTGACGGCTGCCGGTGCGCGCGAGATCGCGAAGGACTGTCGCGCCAGCTCGGCGATCTCTGCTCGGGTGAGGCCCGCCTCGGCGGCGGCGACGTACTGGTCGAGCAGCCGCGAATCGAAGATGAGCGGGTCATCGGCCCCGAGCGCCAGCTGCGCGCCGGAATTGTAGAGCCGGCGCAGCGGCACCTGCGCAGGCGTGGCGTAGACGCCCAGCGACACATTCGAGCCCGGGCACACCTCCAGGCCGATGCCGGCCTCGACGATCTCAGCCAGCAGCTGCGGGTCCTCGACTGCGCGGACCCCGTGCCCGAGGCGGTCGGGCCGCAGGTGCGTGATGACCTCGCGGATGTGTTCGGGGCCGAGCAGCTCCCCGCCGTGCGGCAGTGAGGCGAGCCCGGCGCTGCGGGCGATGCGGAAGGCGTGCCGGAACTCGGCGGTGCTGCCGCGGCGCTCGTCATTGGACAGCCCGAAGCCGACGACGGTAGCTGGCCCATCGCCAGCATACTGGGCGGCCAGTCGGGCGAGGGTGCGCGCCTCGAACTGGCTGCGGGTGCGGGAGGCGGCGACGATGATCGCCAGTCCGAAGTCCGGCCCGGACTGCTGTGCCGCCTCATCGAGGACGATCTCCAGCGCCGGGGTGATGCCGCCGACATAGGGCCCGTAGGAGGTCGGGTCGATCTGCAGCTCCAGCCAGCGAGAGCCCTCGGCACGGTCCGCGGCTGCGGCCTCGGCGACGACCCGGCGCATGATCGTCTCCCCGCGCACGACGGCGCGGGCGGCGTCGTAGAGGCGCTGGAAGCGGAACCAGCCGCGCTGATCAGGGGAGAGGTTCGCCGGGGTCGAACCGACGATGCCGCGCGGCAGCCGGATGTCTGCTGCAGCAGCCAGCTCGGCCAGCGTCTCATCCGCCAGCGAGCCGGTGAAGTGCAGATGCAGGTGCGCTTTGGGAAGGGCGCGCAGATCCTCCCGGGTCAGCATGTCGACAGTCTAGTCGATGTGCGCGCGGAGGCCGCCGGCCGCGCAGGCATCGCCGCAGGTGGGAGTGTGTGCGCGGGGGACGCGGATGCGCAGCGGAGCGGGGCGCGCTCGTACAGGGGTGCGCTCGTATAATGGCGGCCATGGTCACAGCTGAGCGACGCGGACGCCGGGTGCCCCGGGCCGGACGCCGGATGCCCGCGCGCATCGTCGCCGGGTTCCGGATGCTCGCAGCCGCCTTCGGACTGTTCCTCGCCGCATTCGCACTGGCCGCGCCCTGGGCGGTGACGACCGCACACACCGAGGCGAACTTCGGGCCCCATGAGGCCTCCTATCAGATGACGACCGATGGGGCGATCACCGTCGACCTCGGGCCGATCGGCCAGCTCGTCATCCCTGCTGAGGACCGGCTGCCGGCCGGGCTCGGCGTCGAGGTCACCGTCGCAGAGATCCCCGCCCAGTCCGGTGCCAGCGCCTCCACCGTCGACGGGCTTGCCCAGGACGCCGGCGCCTATGCGAGCTTGTTCGGCGACATCGACGCGCTCGTCACGGTGGTGCGCAACGGCATCATCGCCGATGCCCTCACCCGCGCTGCGACTGTCGCGGCGATCGCGACCCTGGTGATCGGCGCTGTGCTGCTCAGTCGCCGCACCCGCCGGCAGCTGGAGGGACAGGCCGCGGATGCCGGGTCGGCTGCAGATGTCGGGTCGGCTGCCCGCCGCGATCCGGCTGATGGGCCGATGACGGCACTCGTGTGCGCACTCAGCGCGGTGCTCGTGGCGATCATCGCCGTGCCGGCCACCGGGCCCAAGACCATCACCCCGAATCCGGTGTTCGACCACACACCGCTGGCCGGCTCCGAGGTGACCGGACGCTTCTCCGGAGTCATCGACGAAGCCGCCCGCCTTGTGACCGACTACTACGACGACAACGAGACCTTCTACAACACCGCGCTCGCCAGCTTCGACGAAGCATGGGTGACGCGACCGGCCAGCCCGCGCGGCACCTCGGGCGCGGACCTGGTGCCCACACCCAACTGGGTGATCCCGCAGCCGGCGGGCGGAAAGGCTGCTGACGATCCTGGAGCGGCAGCGGAGGAGGCGACGGACGGGGCGACGACGCCCACAGCCGCGGCCGAGTCGGACGCTGGCCACGACGATGCGCAGGCCGGCGGCGTCGGCGATCCACCCGGAGTCATCACCGTGCTCATGGCCTCCGACATCCACTGCAACACCGGCATGTCCCGGGTGCTCGCCCGTGCCGCGCAGCTCGGCGGCGCCGATGTCTACCTCGACGGCGGCGACATCACGATGACCGGTACGACGGCGGAGAACATCTGCATCGACTCCGTCCACCGGGCGCTGCCCCAGGGGCTGCCGCGGGTCTTCGTCAAAGGCAACCACGATTCCGCTGACACTGCTGCGCATGCCCGCGAGCTCGGCTGGGAGGTGCTCGATGGCCGGCCGGTGACCGCAGCCGGGCTCACCTTCTTCGGCCTGCCCGACCCGCGGCGGACGGTCTTCCCCAGCGGCGATGTGCTCGAACGGGGAGAGACCGGCGCTGACTTCACCGCAGGCGTCGCGGCCGAAGCCTGCGCAGCGGAGTCCATCGACACGCTCGTCATCCACGATCCGCGGCAGGCGGCACAGGCGCTCGGGGCCGGCTGCGCCGGATTCGGTGTCTCCGGGCACTGGCACCGGCAGATCGGGCCGGAGCCCTTCGGCCCGGCGGTCCGATTCGTCAACTCCACCACCGGTGGTGCGCTCGCCAATGCTCTGACGCCTGGGCCGCTGAAGATGCCGGCGGAGTTCTCCTTCATCCGCTATGACGCCCAGAGCCGCAAGCCCATCGACATCCAGGTCGTCACCGTCGACATGGATGCGCAGGTCAGCTTCAGCCCGTGGATGCCGATCCCGCAGCCGGGACCGTGGGCGCCGCTTGCTGAGGATGTGCCGACGGAATGAGGGGTCAACGACCGGAATGAGGGGGCAGCCGCCGGTGAGCCTGCGCTGCCGGAGCACTTTCACTCCGCTCTGTCAGACACCGACCTGTAGCGCATATAGTTATATGGTCACACTGCTGAACGTTTGCATATGATGCGGCGTGCGCTGCCGGCTGCACCCCAGCCGGAACGGAACTCGTCGACAGCGTTGATGACATCAGGTTCGTCGATGATGACGGCAATGTCATCGAACAGCCGACCTACCGGGAGAACACCGTCGCCACGCTGCGGCTCGACTATTCCCTCAAGCAGGACGCCAAGAACGGCGACTGGTTCACCTACCAGCTGCCGACCAATGCACTCGCCGCGCAGGCCGTGCCGGCCTTCGACATCGTGAATCCGGGCACCGGCGAGGTCGTCGGCTGCGCCGATGTCGCCAGCTCCGGACTCGTGACCGCCGTCTTCAACGAGAATGTCGAAGGGGAGAAGGGCTTCAGCGGATCGCTGCAGTTCCGGGCCCGGACCACCATCAGGTACGAAGAGGGCCAGACGCTGTACCCCGTCGAGTTCGAGTTCGTCGGGACGGTCTACATCAGGATGCTGCCCGGGCTCGCACCGCCGCCGGCCGAACTGTTCCGCAAGGACGGCTGGCTGACGCTGCCGATCGACCACCAGTACTTCAACCCGAAGCGCGCGCTGAGCTGGCGGATCATCACGCCGAAGTACGGCGCCGATCTCCACAATGTCGTCATCGCCGATGAGTCGGAAGACGAGAAGTGGCACTTCAACTGCGACCACATCAATGCGAACCTGCTGAGCGAACGGAGCACGAGGATCTCGCCGGAGGGCTCGATCGATCGCAGCACGATCACGATGACCTGTGAAACCGAGCGGCTCGAAATCCGCATCGACACGATTCCCGCAGGCTCGACGGTGACATTCGACCCAATCATCGGCGAGATCCCGAACCTCGTCAACGGCGCATACACGAATTCCGCGAAACTCACCGCCGACGAGATCGAGGAATGGACGTCGAACTCGAAGAGCGTTGAGATCGAGGGAAGCGGCGATGGTCAGGGCACGCAGTCCCCGACCCCTTCGCCCACCGAGACCGAGGTGCCGAGCCCGTCGCCGAGCGAGTCCGAGTCTGCATCGGAAAGCCCGTCGGCCGCGCCGATGCCGACTCAGACCGATGACACTGACGGGCCGACTCAGGATCCGACGGAGAGCCCTGCGCCGGATCGCGGTTCCGACAACCCGGGCCGGACTCCGACAAGCGACTGCCGCGCACCGGTGCCGACTCGCCCCCGGCTGCCATGGGAACAGGCGCCGTCCTGCTGCTGGCAGGCGGAGCGCTGCTCATCGCCAGCCGGCGCCGGAAGGCCTGATGCGCATCGCCTCGGTCCTGGGCCGTTAGACGGATGAGACGTCGAACGTGTATGCTCGTACCTTGGCGGAAGCTGACCCGGTGATTCGGGTCTGTTTCATGTCCCGGCCGGAACCTTCCGGCCGAAGGGGTGTGGCGCAATTGGTAGCGCAACGGTCTCCAAAACCGTAGGTTGCAGGTTCGAGTCCTGTCACCCCTGCTGAACACGACGAAGCACATCAACCCCCGAGTGAGGAAGCGTGAGCGAGACACCAGCCGAGACGTCTGAGAAGCGCGGCTTCTTCGGCACCATCATCCGGTTCTTCCGCGAGGTGATCGGTGAGCTCAAGAAGGTGGTCACGCCCACCCGCAAGGAGCTCATCAACTACACGATGGTGGTCCTCGGGTTCGTCATCTTCATGATGCTTCTCGTCACCGTTCTGGATCTGCTGTTCGGAAAGCTCTCCGGCTTCATCTTCGGCGGCTCGCCGATCTGGCCTCTGTGGGGTTAGCCGGCATCAGCAGTCGCTGAGCCCACCCAGCCGCGGACTTCCGCTCCGCACACGCCAGACAACGCCCACTGCCCACAGCACAAGGAGAACAGGTGTCGGACAACACCCCGGAAACCGAGAACCTCGACGCAGTCGCTGAGTCGACTGCTGACGAGGCTGTCACTGAGGAGACTGCCAGCCAGCCGGCCGCCGCTCAGGCGCCCGAGCAGGCCCCGGCCGCTGACGCCGCCGAGGAGCATGACCCCGCCGAGGAGTTCAAGTCCGAGCTGCGGATGAAGGAAGGCGACTGGTACGTCATCCACTCCTACGCCGGCTACGAGAACCGGGTGAAGGCCAACCTCGAGAACCGCATCATCTCCCTGGACATAGAAGACTTCATCTTCGAGATCCAGGTGCCGATGGAAGACGTCATCGAGGTCAAAAACGCCCAGCGCAAGCAGGTCCGCCGCGTGCGCATTCCCGGCTACGTGCTCGTGCGCATGGACCTGACCGACGAGTCCTGGGGTGTCGTCCGCCACACCCCGGGTGTCACCGGCTTCGTCGGCAACGCCTACGATCCCATCCCGCTCACCATCGACGAAGTCTTCTCGATGCTCGCCCCGGTCTTCGAAGAGCAGCAGGCTAAGGCCGCCGCTGAGGCCGGCGAAGAGGCCAAGGCCGCCGCTGCCGGCAGCGCCTCCTACGAAGTCGAGTTCGAGGTCGGCGAATCGGTCATGGTCAAGGAGGGCTCCTTCGAGGGCCACCCGGCGACCATCCAGGAGATCCGCCCCGAATCGCAGAAGCTCACCGTCCTGCTGTCGATCTTCGAACGCGACGTTCCCGTCGAGCTCGGCTTCGACCAGGTCTCCAAGATCTGAGCCACCCCATTCCTGCGCCGGCTGCAGCCGGCACCATCCGCGCCCGAGGTGAGACCCGCCTCGGGCGCGGTGGCTTCCCAGGTGCCCCGGTGCGGATTTAACAACACCGGGCTGTTCATGGAATAATGGTGTGGTTTGCGCCTGCGACATTCATCGGAGTGCGGCGCGACACCCCCTGAGCCGACCGCACAGGGGACGACCCTCGGCAGCCGCCGGGGGGTTTCACCGAAGTATTAAGGACCGAAGAATGCCTCCCAAGAAAAAGGTAGCCGGCCTGATCAAGCTTCAGATTCAGGCAGGTGCAGCCAACCCTGCACCGCCGATCGGCCCTGCGCTTGGTCAGCACGGCGTCAACATCATGGAGTTCTGCAAGGCGTACAACGCTGCAACGGAATCCATGCGCGGCAATGTCGTGCCGGTTGAGATCACCGTCTACGAAGACCGTTCGTTCACCTTCATCACGAAGACTCCGCCGGCTGCGGAGCTCATCAAGAAGGCCGCCGGTCTGAAGTCGGGCTCGGCCACTCCGCACACCGACAAGGTCGGACACCTGACCAAGGACCAGGTGCGCGAGATCGCTGAGACGAAGATGCCGGACCTCAACGCCAACGACATCGACGCAGCGTCGAAGATCGTTGCTGGCACCGCCCGCTCGATGGGAATCACCACCGACATCGAAATGTGACAAGCGGTGCCGCAGCCGGGACAGCCCAGCTGCACAGCGGCACCGATGTCACGTGGTAGGAGCAGCGCGCTCCCCGACACCACAACTGCAAGGAGAGAAGCAGATGGCAAAGCGCTCAAAGGCCTATCAGGCCGCCGCGGAGAAGATCGCGGCTGACACATACTACGAACCGAGCCAGGCAGTGTCCCTGGCCAAGGACACCTCTGTCGCGAAGTTCGACGCCACCGTGGAGGTCGCTCTGCGCCTCGGCGTCGACCCGCGCAAGGCTGACCAGATGGTGCGCGGCACCGTCAACCTCCCGCACGGTACCGGCAAGACCGCTAAGGTCCTGGTGTTCGCAGCCGGCGACCGTGCCGAAGCAGCCCGCGAAGCAGGTGCCGATTACGTCGGCTCCGATGACCTGCTCGAGAAGGTCGCCGGCGGCTTCACCGACTTCGACGCAGCCGTCGCGACCCCGGACATGATGGGTAAGGTCGGTCGACTCGGCAAGGTGCTCGGCCCCCGCGGCCTCATGCCGAACCCCAAGACCGGCACCGTCACCATGGACGTGGCCAAGGCTGTCTCGGACATCAAGGGCGGAAAGATCGAGTTCCGCATCGACAAGCACTCGAACCTGCACTTCATCATCGGCAAGGTCTCCTTCGATGAGAAGGCACTCGAGGACAACTTCAACGCTGCGATGGACGAGGTCATGCGCCTCAAGCCGTCGTCCTCGAAGGGTCGCTACATCACCAAGGCGACCATGACGACGACGAACGGCCCGGCCATCCCGATGGACGTCGCCGCCCTGCGCTGATAACAGACTGACACTCCGGCCCCGCCGGCTCCGTGAACCTGGAGCCAGCGGGGCCGCTGTCATTGCTGGGGCAGCGAGCCGGCCCCGCCACGGGTGGTCGCATAAAATTCCAGCTATGAATACCGCTTCCGACTCGGCTTCCGCGGTTCTCGACTGCGCCTATGAAGCCTGGTCGCCGATCCTCGTGCCGGCCCTGCGCCGCGATGCCGTGTGGATCGACCCGAGCTTCGAGCTGGGGCTCGCAGCTGACTTCGAGCAGCGCCTGCGTGCAGCCGTCGCTGCTGCCGGAGCTGATGTGCGGGTGGCTGTCGGCCCGGCGCTCCAGCGCCCGCGCGGTTCCGATCTGCGTTTCGCTGAGGAGCTCTTCGGCCGGATCCTCGACGACCTCGACTCCGCTGATCCGCTCGTGTTCATATGCCTCCCTCCCGGCCGCTGGCCCGGTGTCTGGTGCTATGCCTATCGACGGCAGGGGACGAGCGGCCGGCTCGTCGGCCCCGGTGAGCTCGAGCTGCTGCGCGGCGACTTCCGCCAGGACCCCGGCCCCTTCGTCGAGTACTGTGCGGCCGCCGGCCGAGCCTGGCTGGGCGAGGGGCGCGGGTCCTGAGGTAGCTGACTACATCGACAGACGCTTCGAGCCCGGTGTTCCGGCGTTCTTCGAGCTCTACCGCGCCGGCGGCATGAACGTCCTCGTTGCCGCGACCACCTTCATCACCACCGCGGCGGCACTGGGGTGCCGAACGGGGTCGCCGGATCCCTCGGCCGGCTGCTCACTGCGGAACCGTCTACATCCCAGCTGCTCGACCCCGATGAGGACCTCACCGCTGCGCTCACAGCCCGGCAGACGATCCGCCGCCGCATCCTCGACGCCGCCGCGGTGCTCGCCAGCGCCGCGGTCACCGACATCGCAGCGCTGCGCGTGCTCGACTGGCAGCTGCCGGTGCTCGAACGCCGCGCAGCCGGGGAGCAGGCTGAACCGGTGCGGGCCTGCTTCTTCAATCCGCTGCACGCCCTGGCCAGCCGCACCGCGCAGTTCACCGGCAGGGGCGGGGGCACCCACCGTGCCGGCATGCATTCTGTGCGAACAGCAGATCGACCGCGGTGAGGACCGGGATGTGCTGCTCGTGCAGCCGGCCAGCGGCCGCCGGCGCGTACCGTACTACACCCTCGACGACGGCTATGCGCGCACCGGTTTCGGCGCCTTCGCCCCGCTCTGGTCTGACGTTCCCGAGGTGCCGGCCGCTGCTGCAGCGGCGCCCCAGACGGCGCCTCGACCGGCGGCGAAAGCGGCGCGTTCCGTCGTCCAGGCGGTGGCCGTCACCCTGGCCGGGCTCGTGGGAGCAGGCCTCGAGGCGGCAGACTCAGCTCTGGTGGCAGCGCGCTCGATCCCTGCTTTCGACGCGGCGGAGCAGAGCCGAGGCGGCTGTGCGTCTTCGACCCGACACATGGCGAGTCGACGGCCGATGTGCGCGATGCGGACCGGGCCGGCGGTGCGCGGGTGCCGGCGTGCGCTGCCTGCGCAGCCGATCTGCAGGCCGGCCGCACACCTGACTGGCTCTACGACGGAGCCCAGCCCTATGTCGAGACCGACAGCGTCTGGGCGCAGACCCTGTTCGGCACCGTCGGAGAAGACCTCGTCACGCAGCTGCAGAGACAGCAGCCCAGCACATGAGTCGGGCTGGGCTCTCAGGTGGGCTGATACGGCCGCTCGATTTGGATTCCCCGGCGGGAGTGCCCTATGCTTGTATCTGCCCAAGACCGTCGGTCTTCACAGGGAACCACATCTCACCACCGTGTGCAGCTGTGCGCCACTGTGAACGAAGACTCGCAAGAGTGGCCAGCGCAGGTATGTAGTGAATGATTGTTCCGGCGATGCCGCTGCCCAGCAGCAGGCGGAGCCCGGTTGTGCAAGCGTTCCGTGCATCCTGCGCGGGACGCTTTTGCGCGTCTGATGCACCGACATGTACGAAAGGAATACCATGGCGAGGCCTGACAAGGCAGCCGCAGTAGCCGAACTCAA
The DNA here is from genome assembly GCF_042429315.1 of Brevibacterium otitidis. Lineage (NCBI taxonomy): Bacteria > Bacillati > Actinomycetota > Actinomycetes > Micrococcales > Brevibacteriaceae > Brevibacterium > Brevibacterium otitidis. The sequence continues at coordinate 14,881 of NZ_JBHMAU010000020.1, forward strand.
GGAACTCTTTGAGAACGCTCCTGCTGCAGTGCTGACCGAGTACCGCGGTCTCACCGTGGCGCAGCTGAAGGAGCTGCGCCGTGGTCTCGGTGAGAACGCCTCCTACGCCGTGGTAAAGAATACGCTGACCGCTATCGCGGCTAAGGAAGCCGGCATCGAAGCGCTCGAGGGACAGCTCAAGGGCCCCTCGGCCATCGCCTTCGTCACCGGTGAACCCTCCGAAGCCGCCAAGGTCCTGCGTGACTTTGCCAAGGCGAATCCGCAGCTGGTCATCAAGGGTGGATACCTCGAAGGTAACGCCATGACCGCTGAGGACATCACGAAGCTCGCCGACCTCGAATCCCGTGAGGTGCTGCTGGCCAAGGCCGCCGGTGCCATGAAGGCAAGCCTGTGCAACGCTGCCTACATGTTCACCGCTCCGCTGGTCAAGGCTGCACGCACGGTCGACGCTCTGCGCGAAAAGCAGGGCGGCGACGCGGCTGCCGAGGACGCCTGAGTTTCACCCAGACCCACAGACAATCCATTCACGGCTGAATCACCAGCCACGTACGGAAGGACATAGCCACCATGGCTAAGCTCACCCCCGAAGAGCTCATCGAAGCGTTCAAGGAGCTCTCCCTCATCGAACTGTCGGACTTCGTCAAGAAGTTCGAGGAGACCTTCGAGGTCGAGGCAGCCGCTCCGGTTGCTGCTGTTGCCGCTCCTGCTGCCGGCGCTGCCGGCGGTGGCGACGCCGCTGCTGAAGAGAAGAGCGAGTTCGACGTCGTTCTCGAGTCGGCCGGCGACAAGAAGGTTCCGGTCATCAAGGAGGTCCGCGGCCTGACCTCGCTCGGACTGAAGGAAGCCAAGGACCTCGTCGACAACGCCCCGAAGGCTGTCCTCGAAGGTGTCGACAAGGAGACCGCCGAGAAGGCCAAGGAAGCCCTCGAGGGCGCAGGCGCAACCGTCTCGCTCAAGTGATCTTCCTCCCGGCTGCACCGCGCATCTGCGCAGCGCAGTCCGGGATCACGCCGACTGCCCCGCTGCATCATGCAGCGGGGCAGTTGTCATTCAGGGTGCAGCGTTCGAGCCCAGCGCAGCGCAGCGACTGTGCTCAGGATTCGCTCGGCAGCTCCGCGTCGTCGTGCAGATCCGCGCAGGCCTCCTCCCACGCAGCGGCAAGGGCGACGGCATCGGCGCGCGCCCTGCTCAGCGCAGCGCCGTCGCGTGCAGTGTTGAGGGGTGTGCCTTCGGCAGCCCATTCGCTCAGCGCGCGCTCGGTGAGTGCCGCGGGCAGCCGCCCGGCGCTGTTCGTCACCCGCCACCACGGCACATTCGCACCCCATGTGCTCATGACCCGGCCGACGAGCCGAGCCGGGGTGCCGACGAGCTCTGCGAGCATGCCATAGTTCGCGACCCGGCCGGCGGGGATGCATTCGGCAGCGCGCAGCACCTTCTCAACGAGCAGATCATCCACGTCAGCGCGGCCCGTTCACAGGCGGATGCTGCGGCGGCTGCCATTTCCGTTCCCGAGGCGGTGGGGGAGACCCAGCGCCGGGGCCGGGTGGCGGCGCAGGACGCTGGGGTTCCGGACGCTGTGGTGCCGGACGCCTCGGGGGCGGTGGTCCGGCAGGTCCCGGCTGCCGGTGAGGTCCCGGTGGCGGCATGAAGCCCTGGGGCGGTCGCGGCGGCGGCGGTCCCTGCGGTGGGCTGGTCGGTGCGCGGTCCTTCGGCTTGCGCAGCAGCTGCCAGATGACGACGCCGATGATGAATACGGCGATGATGACGAGTGCCAGCCACATGAGATCGCGCAGGAACCACACAACACCCGCGCTGACCCCGACCAGTCCCCACCACAGCGCCCAGCCGCACACCAGCACTGCACCTGCGACGAGAAGCGCGGCATGGTCGATGAGGAACAGCAGCGAGTAGCCGGCATGGTCGGCGGTGAATGCGGCGACGACTCCCGTGATGGAGATGAGTGCCATCGGGATGACGGTGCGCAGCTCAACGCGGACGAACCGCGCGGCGGCGCCGCTGGCGGCGGGCTGGCTGCGCGCATAGATGATCGCCCAGATGATCGTGGCCGCCAGCAGCACATGCAGCGGTACGACCAGGCGCAGCTGCCAGATGCCGCTGAGCGCGATCATCCCGCCCAGGGCACCCAGATAGGTGGCGGCCTCGGCGGTGATGTGCCGGCCCAGCCGATGCGGAATGCGTTGGGCCATGAGCACCAGCATGAACGCCGGCATCATGAGGGTGACGCCAGCGATGAGCATCGTCAGAGAGTTGAGGGCAGAGGCATCAGCATCGACGAAGAATGTGGTGACGAACGCCCACAGCATCGCGATGAACGCAGCGACAAGCGGCGTCAGCGACCAGCGGGAGAACCCGGCGAACAGGATGCGGGTGCCCGGCCGCCGGTCGCGGGTGACGGACATGACCCAGTACAGCGCATAGGCCGCCATCCAGACGCCCCATGCAGCCAGCAGGAACCTGAGTGCGGCGCCGGTGACCATGAGCCCCGTGAGACTCACCAGCCCGAAGTAGAAGGCGAAGAAGCCGAACAGCTGCGCTTCCGGAATGCGTGACATGAACGCATGGGCAAAAGCGATGCCGGCCAGGACGATGAACGCAATGCCGGCGAGGGCCTCTGAATTGTGCGCATTGACGATGATGCCGAAACTGCTCATGCAGAACAGTGCAGCACCCGCGACGCTCAACGGCAGCAGCCGCAGCTCGGTCCCTCTGATCGGTGACGGCTGCCGGGCCGCGAGCGCGGATGCGATCCAGTGCCCAAGCACCAGGATCACAACAGGGAGCGGCAGCAGTGCCGTCGAGGCGAGATAGGTCGGGAGATCGGCCGTAGCGGACCAGTAGACGAACGGCAGAACCAGCAGACCAGCCAGGGTCGCGCCCGCCAGGATGCTCGTGGCGATGATGGTATACCGGGCACGCCAGCGCCGGCCGCCGCGCAGCAGCTGAATCTGCACGATCGACAGCCCTGCGATCGCCGTCGCCATGATGATGGCGCTGCAGGTGAAGCCGACCGTCGACGCCAGCTTGGATTCCAGACCGAGCGCTTTCCACGTGTCATCGATGAAGAAGCCGAAGGCCAGCGCTACGGGCAGCGTGCCGACGAGCAGCAGCGCATTGCGCGCCCACCAGGCACCCAAACCGAGAACAGGAACGACGGTGACGACGATGATGCCGCTGAGCGGGGAGTCGACCATGTGGGCTGCCACCGGGGCATTGGCCAGCAGCAGGACGGATGCTGCCGGCAGGAACACCGGCATGCTGGCTCTGAGCAGCCGCAGCCGCCGGCCCCACCGCGAAGTGATGGCAGAGTTCAGTCCGACAAAGGCGATGAGCAGCAGCGCCGTCCACGCGAACGCAGCAGATGCGGCGACGCTCCCTGGCACGCGGTCGGCCAGCCGCGCGCCCTCAGGACCGGCGAGCATCACCTGCTGGAGGCTGTACGTCCCGAGGTGGGCGGCCACCGCCAGCGCTGCACCGAGCGGGAGCATGAGATCGGCGCGCAGTGCGGTGAAGACACCCGCCGCAACAGCGACCACCCCCGCCGTCACAACGATGACGAGGGCGAGGATGCTGCCGCCATCGGCTTCGCGGCTGAAGGCGAAGACGATGCCGATGGCCAGCAGCAGACCACCGGCCAGCTGCAGCACCACCGTCGAAGCAGTCATGCTGCGCCTGTTCGCGGCCGCACCGGTGCGGCCGCGCAACCCGAGTTCGGCGACGAAGACCGCGCCGATGAGGAAGGCGGCCGCAGAGGTCAGCGGCCGGCTCCAGAAGGGAGTCAGACCGATGAGCTCCTGGATGGCCAGCCCGTTGACGACCAGCAGCAGTGCGAGCGCGAAGCTCAGCCGCGCACCGACACCGCGCACCGCCGAGCGGCGCAGCAGCGCGCCTGCGAGGAAGTGCACGCCGAGAGCGGCGAACAGGATGCCCCAGTCCAGCCGGCTAGGGAACGGCTGGATGAACAGTGCCCCGAGGACGGCGAGCGGGGCGAGCGCATCACCGAGGATGATCTGCGGGCGGATGAACTTCTTCGCCAGGCGCTTGCGCAGCAGCACCGCCAGCAGCGTCAGGGGCGCGGTGGTGAGGATGAGGACGACGAAGTACCACACGACCGGTGCCGGCGTCAGCGCCGCTGCCGACATCGTCAGCGAGAACGCGAAGGCCACGCTCAGCCACGTCACCAGCTGCGACCGTAGCGCGACCGCCGCACCCACATAGGCGATCACTCCGGCCAGAGAGGAGATGAACCACGCCAGTGATCCGGACGTCAGCTCCCAGCCGCCGAGCCCGATGCCGGCGATCGGGATGATCGCCAGGCTGATCGCCGTCAGCGCGATGCCGACCGGGCGCAGCTTGGCCACCAGCGTGCAGAGGATGAGGCCGGTTGCATAGAACAGCACGGCCACCACCCACAGGCTCACGGCCTTGATGACGACGGAGCTGGCGGCGGTGACGAAGACGATCGCCGCGGTGACCATGAGCAGGGCCGCGACCCCGAGGAGGATGTTGAGGTACAGCCCCGTCTGGTCCGTCGGCGGGACGGCGGGCCGTCCGGGGCCGGGAGGAGCGGCCGGGCCCGAGGTGGCTGCCAGCTGTCCGGGACGCCGCGCCGGCTGGTTCGGGCGGCGCATCGGGTCATCGGCTGGGTAGGGCAGCATGCCTCCGGGCTGCGGTGGCCCGGGGGTGCGCATGGGTGGGCCCGGCGGCGCACCTCGGCCGCGCGGGGGAGGGGCCGGCCGGCTGGGGTGCGGGTGCGCAGTCGGCAGCGCGGTCAGCGGCTTAGCCGAGCGGGCCCGGATGGCCGTCCAGCCGACAAGCCAGGACACCCCTGCATGTGCCACGAGCAGCAGAGTGACCAGCAGGGACAGCAGATGCATGCCTGACGCAGCCGACATATCGACACCAGTCTCACTTTCAGCAGGTTCCATCTTCAGACTAACGAACGCTGCAGCCCGATCGGCAGTTATCCACAGCACCGGCCGGCGACATGCGGCAGGTTCCTCCCGCCTCGGCTGTGGAAGCGTCCTAGATGATTGATTCCAAGGGTTCAGTGGTCGTACGCGGTCAGTGACCGGAGTACCGGCTGTCCGGTCTTCTGGTTGTGCCAGATCGCAGTAGTCAGCGCGAGG
>NZ_JBHMAU010000021.1:0-2225 GCF_042429315.1 Brevibacterium otitidis
GCTTGCTTGTGACCGCCTTACCCGCCCGGTCCCCGGCCTCGTAGCCCAGATGCGAAGTCATCTCCGCCTGCAGGCCACGTTCCAAAGCCTCACGAATCAACACCGGGATCATCCCGCCATCACCAGTCAACTCAATCTCACCGGCATCGATCCAAGCGAACAACCCATCCAGAGCTCCGCTGGCCTTCAACTCAGCAACAACATCAGCACCAGACAACCGCTCACAACGCTCATGAATTTCACTCATCTACAAATCCTTTCAGACAGGCCCCCATACACAACCCATCTGACACCCCCGGCCAATGCACGTGAGGTCAAGGGAGTCGAGCCGGCAGAACGTCGTGAGATCAGGAGATGAGAAAGTAAGCTTGGACACGTCGAGGTCTTTCGGATGGACTGTGTAAGAACTTCCATCATCGGAAGACCTCGACGTCTATCCGGGCAACGCCACGCCGTGTCCTGGAATCACTGATCCACACCCTCAATTACGAAGAGCCCGCAAAGGCTATTTTCGAAAATGAAGAAACCGGATCACTATGCATAACGATGCAACAACAGCCGCCGCAGCACCTACCCAAAACAGGATGGAAGGAAATAATGGAAAACTGGTCAACGATTCTTCCCATTCCGGGTTAGGGACTTGAAGACTGCACCTAACCGCAGGAGGGACAAGCTCAAAACTAAACGTCACCCCGACTTCAGGTGCAACCCAGTCAGGAATCGCTGGACAATACACCCCGTCAACATTCAATGCACCACTTTCGATTTTCCAGATAGACCAAACTGAAACCCATGAAAGGACAATACAAAAAACCGAGCAAAACGCACTCAATTTGAAAGCGCAGGTAACCGATTTCAATAGCCTTAGAATGCCAGGCATCTACATATCACCGATCAAGCGGCAGGGGACGACGATCAGCCAGGTAGTCCCAAGAGAAATATGCGGGGGTCTTCCAGCCTCGATCCTTGTTTAAAAGTAGCATGTCAGATTTCCCACCCCACTCTTCCTCGGGCCACGTTCCGCCTAACCCCATACAATTGGTTGTCGCACGCCCCGTACAGCCATTCTTTACGAACTTGGAAGCAGCCCAGATATGACTCCACGCGTTCTTTCCCTTTGCAAGGGAGAACTTGGCGAACACGTCCTGCTGCGTCTGTCGATCTCCGCCCCTATCACCCCAATCTGGCACGTTAGCCGGCTCTCCAATGCCAAACCCTATAGCCCCGGGAGAGCATGGGTCGGATAAATGATTGCTGTCAAGATATAATTCCATACCCTTCAATTCGGCTCTTCAGAGTTGAGTGTGGGCGCGCCGATCGGGCAAGGGTGTTGGAGATAGACGTCGAGGTCCCTGATGATGAGCGGACATCTACCCGCGCTGATCTCAAGGACCTCGACAATGCCCCATCCTACGTGTTCCTGCTCGACATCTCTGGACCGTTGCAGTCGCTGCGATGTCCTCCTCGGCCTCCCCGGACTGCACCTGACCGACGTCGATGCCACCGACGAGAGCGTGGTCCTCGACGTCGAGACCTGTGACCGGCTGACCGGTTGCCCCGGTTGCGGCGTCATCCCGACCGGCCACNCTACGAGAACGCCTCCGTCCAGGGACTGGCCCGCCAGTTGGGCACGACGTGGAACACGCTGTGGTCCCAGATCCGGCCAGTGCTCAACACTGCGGCTGATGATCCGGCACGGTTCGACGGCGTCGAGGTTCTCGGCGTCGACGAGCACGTCTGGCACCACACCGATCCGCGCCGGCGCGGACCGAAAGAACTCACCGGCATGGTCGACCTCACCCGCCACCGGCACCGAACCGCGCGTCTGCTGGATCTCGTCCCGGGACGGTCGGGCACCGTGTACAAAGACTGGCTCACCGCACGCGGGCCCAGCTTCCGCCAAGGTGTGCGGGTCGCGACGCTGGACCCGTTCCAGGGATACAAGAACGCGATCGATGACCAACTCGACGACGCCACCTGCGTCCTCGATGCTTTTCACATCGTCAAGCTCGCCACCAGCGCTGTTGATGACGTCCGCCGTCGTATCCAGCAGCAGACACTCGGGCACCGGGGACGCAAAGGAGACCCGCTCTACGGCATCCGCAACCTTCTACGGGCCAGACGCGAACGCCTCACCGACCGGCAGCGTACGAGACTCGAAGCGGCGTTCGCTGCGCACGAGGACCACATCAGTGTCGAAGTCGCCTACCAGTGCACCCAGGACG
>NZ_JBHMAU010000022.1:0-70704 GCF_042429315.1 Brevibacterium otitidis
GCGCACGCGGATCATCGGCATCCCGGCCCGGATCGCTCACCGGGCCAGGAAGCTGTTCCTGCATCTGCCGAGAACCTGGCCGTGGGCGACGGAGTTCTCACGGCTGTGGCAATCAACGTTGGGGCCACCCCGGACAATGCCGACCTGATCAACCAGCCCTTGGAAGGGGGCCCGAGACCGGAGTCATGGAGGAGACCCTGGCAAGCGAAGTGTGGAAGAGACCGGTGAGAGGCCGGGACACTACCTCCTGCCCACTCATCGCGTCCGCGCTCGAATCCGAGTGAACCCCCGGACATCAAGCAGATCGGTGGATCAAGGCTTAGCGAGACAGGCCCTCCCGCGTCACGGACGACGAGAAAGTTCAAGGCTCTTCCGTTGACTTCCACAATCTCACGGACCGTGTCACACGAAGCCGGTAACTTCACTTGATTCGCAGAGCCTTTGAGTTGGTCGATTCCCGGAATCTCTCTTCATCACGCCACCGTCAAACCGGGAGCCTGGCACTACGCCCGCCGTCAGCTCCCCTCAAATACAGCCGGCCTTGTCGATCCGGAGCACGGTCTCCAGCAGCACTGAAATGCCAGGGAGGATGTCGCTGAGCTCAGTGAATTCCTCCGGACAGTGGCTGCGGCCGTCATGCGAAGGCACGAAGATCATCCCGACGTTCGTCTGCGAAGCGATGACACCCGCATCATGCCCTGCACCGGAGAACATCGTCGCGCGGGTGAAACCGAGCCCATCGGCAGCAGTGGCGATGAGCTTGGTGATGGGCTCATGCATGGGCACCGGCTCATCGGCGGTCGTCCATTCCATCTCCACGTGCACGCCGCGCTTGGATCCTTCCGCTTCTGCGGCTTCGGTCAAGCGTTGCTGCGCTTCATGCAGCCAAGTGCCACTGTGCCCCCGCAGCTCGCCCTCGACCGCAGCCAGCCGCGAGACGACATTAGTGGCCTCAGGCGTAAACGTGATCTGACCGGAGGTTCCGCGGGTGTTCTCTCCTGACGCGGCGATCGCTTCGACCGCCAGTACAGTTCCAGCGGCGGCACATCCAGCATCAGCTCGGACGTCCATGGGAGTTGTGCCTGCATGGTCCTGACGTCCGGTGAACAGTGCCCGGAAGTGGTGAATGCCGGTGATCGTCTCCACCACACCGATCTGTCGGTCCATGCGTTCGAGTTCGGGACCCTGCTCGATGTGCAGTTCGAGGAACGCTGTCACCGGCGAGAAGTCATAGCGAGCCTGCAGAAACTCATGCGGGTCGATCCCTGAGCGCGGCAGTGAGTCCGCCACGCTCCTGCCCTGCGGGTCAGTGATGGCCAGCATTGCTGAGTCAGCATTCCCGGTCATGGCCCGAGATCCCATGCAGAAGAGCCCGAAGTCGTTTGGCTCCTCATTGAAGAACACAACGACGACGAGGTCATGGTCCAAAGTGATGTCGTTCTCTCGCAGCAGCCGGACAACCTCGATCGCCCCGAGCACCCCGGTGATCCCGTCATAACGGCCGCCAGCATCAACGGTGTCCGTGTGAGAACCGAGCATGATCTGACGACCACCCACACGCCCGGGCAGGACCCCGATGACATTGCCGGCACCGTCGATTCGTGTCTCCAGGCCAGCTTGCCGCATGAGGGAGCGAGCATAGTCACGGCCGGCGATGTCGAATTCGCTCATCGCGCGGCGCGTCCATCCGGGTCGGTCAGAATCGACGAGCGTCGAGAGCGCGGCGAGTTCGGAAGCGAAGCGTTCTCCCACTGGGGCAATCGTGTTCATAACCGTCCCTTTCCGGATGGGCCTCAACACCGCTGTTGAGGCCTGCTACTCCAGACATACGCCACCGTCAGGTTCAGCACCAGCGGGGTTTGCATAGCGGACGGCCTGAGGACAGGTCTTCGCCTTCTGTCTTCGTTCGAGTCTGTCTGCCAGCATCGATCTCAGCTGAGCCCATTCAGCCCGTCCGGAAGGACCTAACACTCCGTGATGATTCTGTCGCCGTTTGCTCTACGGACGTACTCGACCGTGAGCGGCCGTGCGCTTTCCGGGCCCCGCCTTGGGCGAGTCGGCGGCAGAACAGGTCAGCGCCTCTGCAAACGCCCGTGGAACAGCCAGTACAGCCCGAGCGCCACGACCATGAGGCCGGCGGCGACGAGGTAGACGCCGCGCAGGCCGATGGCAGGTGTCAGGGCGCCGAGCAGCACCGGGCCGAGGCCGGTGCCGACGTCGAGGAGGATGAAGAACGTCGAGACCGCCAGTGCCGAGCGGGCAGGACCGGCCAGCGTGACGGCGATCGACTGGATGCAGGGAAACAGCGATCCGAAGCCGAGCCCTGCCGGGATCGCAGCGAGCACGATGACCCAGCCGGCCGGGGCGAGCGCGATGAGCACGAGGCTGCCGGCGAAGCTGAGGATGAGCGGATAGGTGACGATGTTGTCGCCGTAGACGTCCTGCACGCGGCCGAGCACGAGCCGGCCGACGAGCATCGAGACGGAGAAGACCATGAAGAAACTGCTCGCGGCGCTGCCGAAGCCTTCCTCTTTCGCGTAGGTCTGCAGGAAGGCGAGCACCACGGAGTAGGAGAAGCCGGCGAGCAGCATGATGGTGGCGATGCGCACGCTGCGGTAGTCGATGATCGTCCCCAAGGCGAGCGACCATTTCGCGGCTTGCTCCTCGGCGGTGACCTTCCGCTCTGGTGGGCGCAGCAGCAGCCCGAGCACCAGGCCGACAGCAGAGACCACCGCGCACATGATGAACACCGCGTCGTAGCCATAGGCACCCGAGAGCCACACCGCGATGAAGGGGCCGAGCCCGGTCGAGAGCGTCGTCGAGGTGCCGAAGTAGCCGGTGCCCTCCGCGCGGCGGGACTGCGGGATGAGGCTCTGGGCAACCGAGGTGATGGTGTTCGACCCCCACCCGAAGGCCATGCCGTGGATGAGGCGGATGGCGATGACGACCCAGATGTGCTCGGCGACGAGATAGGCGAGCGCGGAGAGCACGAACACCGCAAGCACCGCAAGAATCGAGACCCTGCGGCCGATGAAGTCGAGGTACTTGCCGGCGACGATCCGGGCGAGCGTCGCACCGATGATGAAGGCGCTGGCGGTCAGCCCGGCGATCGAGGAGCCGGCGGCGAATTCGGTGACGGCGTAGCCGGCCATCGAGGTGATGAGGACATAGAAGGAGATCGAGAGGACGAGGTTGATGGTGAAGGCCAGCACGAACTGACCTGTCCACAGGGGTTCGCGAGTCGTCATACCAGGCCCTCCCCCGCCTCGGGCGCGGTGAGCCGGCCGTGGAACAGCCAATACAGCACCGCACTCAGCCCGACGAGGAGGGCGGCGATGGCGTACATGGCGGTGTACGAGCTGGCGGCGATGATCGCGCCGAGGACGATGGGGCCGAGGCCGAAGCCGATGTCGAGCATGAAGAAGTACGTCGAGGTGGCCACGCCGACGCGGGCGGGGCCGGCGCGGCGGATGGTGATCGCCTGCGTCGAGGACATGAGCGTGCCGAAGCCGACGCCGCCGAGGATGCCGGCGGTGATGATCGTCCACAGACTCGGAGCGACGGAGATGAGCAGCATCGCGGTGAAGAACGCGGCGAAGAGCGGGTAGACGACGATGTTGTCACCGAACCGGTCCTGCACACGGCCCAGGGTGAGCCGGGCGATGAGCGAGGCGGTGGCGAAGGCGCCGAAGAAGGCCGGGGCGGCTTCAGCGATGCCGATGCTGGTGGTGTAGGTGGCCAGGAAGGTCATGACCGAGGAGTAGGCGACTGCGGCGATGAGCATGGCGGTGCCGATGCGCAGACCAGACGGGTCGAAGAGGCGCACGGGGTGGAAGCTGCGCCAGGAGAGGATCTCGCGTTCTGCGGCGGCGCGTTCGGGCACGCGGAGGAACAGGATGGCGATGAGGCCGAGGATCGTGAAGATGAGCGAGGCGATGAACAGCCAGTGGTAGCCGTAGTCGCGCACGAGGATGATGGCGATGAGCGGGCCGAGGGCTGCTGCCAGGGTCGTGGAGGTGCCGAAGTAGCCGGTGCCTTCGGCACGGCGGGATGGCGGGATGATGTCCTGGACGGCGGCCATGATGGCGGTGTGGCCGGCGCCGAAGACTGCGCCGTGGGCGAAGCGCACGGCGATGAGCAGCCACAGGGAGTCAGCCGGCAGGTAGAGCGCGCAGGCGATGGCCGAGAGCGTGAAGGCTGTGATGAGGACGCGGTAGCGGCCGAGCGTGTCGAGCACGGTGCCGACGAACATGCGGGCTGAGAGCGCACCGAGGACGAAGGAGCTCGAGGCGAGACCGGCGGCGGAGTCGGAGGCGGAGAAGCGGAGGACTGCGTAACCGGCCATCGTGGTGACGAGCAGGTAGAAGACGAAGGACAGGAACACGGCGGCGATGATCGCGACGGTGAAGTCCTTCGACCAGAGCCTGGGCTCTGCCACGCGTGTTCCTCCTTCTGCGGTTGTGTATCCAGTCCTTACTCTCGCACCCGTCTGGGCGACCTACTCACTGTAGAGCACCTCGGGCAGCCACGTGATGATCTCCGGGAAGAGCGAGAACAGCACGATCGCCAGGCCGAGCACCACGATATAGGGCAGGGAGCCGCGCAGGATCTCGGTGAGCTTAATGTCCGGGGCGATGCCCTTGAGGACGAACAGGTTGAGCCCGACAGGCGGGGTGATGAGGCCCATCTCCATGTTGATCGTCATGATGATGCCGAACCAGATCGGGTTGAAGTCGAGTGAGAGGATGAGCGGCAGCAGGATCGGGGTGACCATGACGACGATCGACACCGGCGGCAGGAACAGGCCCATGACGAGCAGCACGAGGTTGATGAGCACGAGCACGATCCAGCGGTTGAGCTCGAGTTCGGTGATCGTCGAGGCGAGCTCCTGCGGCACCTCCAGATAGCTGAGCACCGTGGCGATGACAGCGGAGAATGCGGTGATCATGAGGATCATCGACGACTGCGAGACCGAGGAACGCAGCACGCCCAGCAGCTTGGCGCCGTTGTGCTCGCGGTAGACGAAGATGACGAGCGCTGCGACGAGCAGCACGCCGATCGCTGCCGCTTCGCTCGGGGTGGCGATGCCGCGGTAGAGGACGATGAGGACCGCGGCGACGAGCGCCACGAACGGCAGCACCCTCAGCAGCGAGGAGAACCGGTCGCCCCACGTCCACGAGCCCGGGCCGGCGGCGGAGGCGCCGATGACCTGCGAGGTCTCCCCCGCCTCGGCGGCCGTGTTGAGCTTCTTCTGTTCCAGGGAGACGGCCATGTAGATCCAGATGCAGAACATCACCATGATGACGATGCCGGGGATGATGCCGGCGGCGAAGAGCTGGCCGATCGACTGCTCGGAGGCGATGCCGTAGAGGATGAGGGTGACGCTGGGCGGGATGAGGATGCCCAGCGTGCCGCCGGCGGCCACAGCACCGGTGGCGATGCGCCCAGAGTAGCCGCGGGCGACCATCTCCGGAACTGCGACCCGGCCGATCGCTGCGGCGGTCGCCGGCGAGGATCCGGTCATGGCGGCGAAGACGGTGGAGGCGACGACCGAGCTCATCGCCAGTCCGCCGCGGATGCGCGAGAGCCAGGCTTCGCCGGCGATGAAGAGCTGCTGGGAGGCCTTCGAACCGCCGAAGAGGTTGCCCATGAGGACGAAGAGCGGGATGGCGAGCAGCCCGAAGTCGTTGAGCGAGTCGAAGGTGAGCTTGCCGAACAGATCGGTGTGCTCGGGACCGAGGAAGATGAGGATGCCGGCGAGTGCCGTGATGGCGAGCGCGAAGGCGATCGGCATGCCGGAGGCGAAGAGGATGAGCGAGATGAGGATGATGAAGGCACCCTGGATCAGCGGGCTCATGGGCGCTCCTCCTTACCCTCGGTGGAATGGTTGTCGGATGTGGCCGGGTCGGCGTGGGCGGTGGCCGGGTCGTCATGGGTGGTGAGCTCGGCTTGGATCTCTGCGGCTTCGCCGGTGGCGCCGAGCAGGGTCACCTGTGCCGGGTCGAGGCGGCCGGTGAGTGCGAGGGCAGCTTCGATGAGTTCGGCGAGGTACTGGAGGAACACGAGCGCCATGCCGAGTGGCAGGAAGGCGTACGGGATCCACAGCGGCGGACCCCAGGAGCTGGCCGAGCGGGTGTCGAGCGCGTAGGCGTTGCTCCACATGTTCCAGCCGGTCCAGGCGACGACGGCGACGACACCGAGGACGCAGATGGTCGTGATGATGCGCAGGATGAGCCGTCCGCGCAGCGGCAGCGCCTCGGGCAACAGGTCGACGCCGACGTGCGCGTTGTGGCGCACACCGTAGGCCGCGCCCAGGAAGGCGACGCAGATGAGCAGGTAGATGGTGGCCTCGGTCTGCCAGGTGGTCGGTGCTTTGAGGAAGTAGCGGACGAACACGCCCCAGCCGGTCACCAGGGTCGCGATGATGAGCGCAGCCCCGGCGACGAGGCCGGCGATCTCTGAGAGGGTGTCGGCGATGCGGCAGATGAGCGGCTTTGCTGCGGTGGTGTCGTGTGACGGGCTGTGGCTCATTGTCCGTGTCCGTTCTCCTGAGCGAGGTCCATGAGTTCGGCGCCGCCGGGGACGTCTTCGCGGTAGGCCTCCCACTGTTTGCGAGCCAGCGGCAGCCATTGTTCGAAGGCGGCGTCGTCCATCTGCACGACCTCGACACCGGCGTCGGCGAAGATCTTCTCGACGCGGGCATCATCGGCAGCGGAGTCGCTGTAGGCACGCTCCTGCAGGTCCGCGGCGACCTGCCGCACGGCGTCCTGCTGTTCGGCGCAGAGCTGTTCGAAGGCGCCCTTGGTGAGAGCAAGGGGTTCATACATGAACCAGAAGGTGTTCTCTGTCGGGGAGACGTATGAGGTGACGAGCTCTTCGAGCCGGTAGGAGGCGAAGGAGCTGGCTGATGTCACTGCGGCGTCGAGCACTCCGGTCTGCATGGCTGAGTAGATCTCGGAGCTCGGCAGGCTCGTGATGCCGGCGCCGGCGTCCTGGAGCATGTACTCGACGTAGTTGCCCGCGGCGCGCATCGTCGCACCGGGCGGCACATCGTCGGGGGTGAGGATTGGGGCGGATTTCGAACCGATGCCGCCGGCGTTCCAGACGTGGACGAGGCGGACGAGTTCATGGTCGAGCATCGAGCGGTCGAGGGCTTCACCCATCGGGCCTTCGTCCCAGGCGCGTGCTTCCTCGTGGCTGCGCACCAATCCCGGCATGAGACTGATCGACCATTCGGCGACGTGGCCGGAGGCGTAGTCGAGCGGCATGACCGCCCCGTCGATCGAGCCGGCGAGCATCGCATCGTACTGGTCATTGGGCTTCGACAGCGTCGCATTGGCGAAGACCTTGATGTTGACCTCACCGTCGGTCGCCTCTGTCACCTGCGCGGCGAAGTCCTCGGCGAGCTGGGAGCGGAAGTCGCTGCCGTCGCCGCGGGCGGCCGGCCACTGGTGGGACAGGCGCAGGCTGTGGCTCGTGCAGGTGCTGGCTGCTGCGATGGTGCCGTCACCGCTGTCGGTGCTGCGCCCATAGCCGGGTGCGCAGCCGGCGAGGATGACAAGCGCCGCGCTCGACAGCACAGCGGCAACGGTGGTACGGCGAACCATGAGCATCTCCTTTGAAACTGATGAGAGTAACCTTAACCAGCGTTCGCTCGGGCTTTCACGTGGTGGCCGCTATCCGGACAAGACCGGTGGTTCGGTGGGGCCGGCGACATCCGCGCTGAGCGCTAGAGTGGTGGCCATGACTGAATTCTCACGCCCGCGCAGCGGCATCGACGCCGTTGCCGATGAATACGTTTCCCAGCTGCTGGATCTCAGCCCCTCCTTCCGGATCGAACTCGGTGTTGAGGGCCGGCAGGATGAGCTCGATGACTTCTCCCCCGCCGGCACTGAACGCCGCGCAGAGCTGGCCAAGGACACACTCGCGAAGCTGCGGCAGGCCGTCGATGCGGCCGAGAGCATGGACGACACCGACCGGGTGACCGTCGATGCGATGAACGAACGCCTGGGACTGGAGATCGACGCTGTTGAGCGCGGCTACCACCTCGGCGATATCAATGTCATCACTTCCCCGGTGCAGCTGGTGCGCGATCTCTTCGACCTCATGCCCACCGACACCGAAGGCGACTGGGAGCACATCGCTGCGAAGCTCGCGGTCGTCCCGCAGGCGCTTGACGGCTACCGGGAGTCGCTCACCGTCGGCCGTGAGAAGGGCCGGGTGGCGGCGATCCGCCAGGTGACCGAGGCCGCCAAGCAGGCCGAGGAGCTCGCCAAGACCGGTGGGCACTTCGATGGTCTCGTCGCCGGCGCCTCGGGACCGGAGGCGCTCACCGCCGCGCTGCAGGACGGCGCGGAGAAGGCGCGGGCGGCCTATGGGGAGCTTGCGCAGTTCCTGCGCACCGAGATCGCCCCGCACGCCGGCAGCGATGATGCCTGCGGCCGTGAGGAGTATGAGCTGGCCAGCCGGCAGTTCCTCGGCGCGGAGATCGACTTCGAGGAGACCTATGCGTGGGGTCTCGAACAGCTGGCGCAGATCCACTCCGAGCAGGAGAAGGTCGCCGCCCAGGTCTCGCCCGGTGATGATGTGTTCGCGGCGATGAAGGCCCTTGATGCGGACCCGGCCCGGCAGCTGCACGGTCTTGATGCGCTGCGCGAGTGGATGCAGACGACGGCTGATGAGGCGATCCGGGAGCTGTCGAAGGAACACTTCGACATCCCCGAGCCGCTGCACACGATCGAGTGCATGGTGCTCGCCGATGGCACCGGCGGGATCTACTACACCGGTCCCAGCGATGACTTCTCCCGGCCCGGCCGCATGTGGTGGTCGGTGCCGGCGGGCACGGAGACCTTCTCGACCTGGCAGGAGAAGACGACTGTTTACCACGAGGGTGTGCCCGGCCATCACCTGCAGGTGGCGCAGGCGACCTATCTCAAGGACCAGCTCAACGACTGGCGCCGGAACGCCTGCTGGGTGTCCGGTCACGGTGAGGGGTGGGCGCTCTACGCCGAACGGCTCATGGCCGATCTGGGCTTCCTCGAGGATCCGGGCGACTATATGGGCATGCTCGACTCGCAGCGGCTGCGCGCCGCGCGTGTGTGCGTCGACCTGGGTGTGCACTTGAAGCTGGAGGCCCCGCAGTCTGTGGGCGGCGGCACCTGGGATGCGAAGAAGGCCTGGCAGTTCCTCACCGACAATGTCGCGATGGATCGCAGCTTCCTCGCCTTCGAGCTCAACCGCTACCTGGGCTGGCCCGGCCAGGCGCCGAGCTACAAGATCGGTCAGCGGCTGTGGGAGGAGATCCGCGACGAGGCCAAGCAGGCTGCCGGTGCGTCCTTCAGCCTCAAGGACTTCCACGCCCGGGCGCTGGCAGTTGGATCCGTGGGGCTCGATACGCTGCGGCGGGCGCTGGTGTGAGACAGTGGCTGCGCCGGGAGCCCTGGGGTTCTCGGCGCAGTTTCCGGTCGATTGACACAGTGTCAAGGCCGAGGGGCGCGGCAGCTACAGATCGTCCGTAGCGACGGTTGCGCTTCCATGACATGCTCGGGTCGCTTTCTGTACGTGAGTGTCTTCTCGCATGAATGGGCAAAGGGGCCGAAGTGAGCACCGACGCGATGGAACCGACGATCGTCTATCCTGCACGCCGTGTCCGGACGATGGATCCTGCTGCGCCGACGGCAGAGGCCGTCGCGATCCGCGGGGACCGGTTCCGCGCCGTCGGCACCGTCGCGGAACTCCTGCAGTATCCCCGTGCCGTCGTCGATGAGCGCTATGCCGATGCTGTGCTGCTGCCGGGCTTCGTCGAGGCGCACAGCCATGCCGGCACCGGCAATGTGTGGAAGGGGACGTACGTCGGCTATGTCGACCGCGTCGACCCGCACGGCACCCACTGGCCCGGCTGCACCTCGATCGAGGACGTCATCTCCCGGCTCGCCGAGGCCGATGCCGCGATGGAGGACGCTGAGGCACCGCTCATCGCCTGGGGTCTCGACCCCATCTACTTCCAGCATGAGAAGCTCGTCCGCGCTCACCTCGACCGGGTCTCAGGCACCCGGCCGATCGCCGTCAACCATGCGAGCGGGCATGCGCTGACCGTCAACTCCGCGGCCCTCAAGCGCTGCGGTGTCGACGCGGACGTGCGCACCGAAGGTGTGTCCCGCGATGCCAGCGGTGAGCTCACCGGCGAGCTGCACGAGTTCGCGGCCATGGGGCTCGTCAACGCTGTCGCCGGCGGCAATGACCTGCTCAGCATCGATGCCGACGCGCTGCGGAACTTCGGCCAGGACGGCGTCAACACCGGCACCACCACGCTCACCGATCTGGGCTCCCGGCTGCTCATGGACGATGCCGGCACCCAGCTGTACCGGCAGACGGTGACCGGCGACTTCCCAGCCCGGCTGGAGGTCTTCCACTTCGGCGCCGGTGTCGGTGCGGTGTCGCAGACCCTGGCTGCCGATGCCGAACGGCTGCAGGAGCTCAAGGCCTCCTCGACGCCGCTGCTGGGATTCGGCAGCGTCAAGCTCATGCTCGACGGCACCCTGCAAGGCTTCACCGCCCGGGTGCGTCAGCCCGGCTACTACGGTGATGAGCCCAATGGGATCTGGAACGTCAGCCCTGAGGAGTTCCACCGGGCGTTCGAGGCCTTCCACACGGCCGGGCTGCTCATTCACGTCCACTGCAACGGCGATCAGGCCACCGAGCTGTTCCTCGACACCCTGGAGCGGGTGCTCATCGACCATCCGCGCCCGGACCACCGGCACACGTGCACGCACTCGCAGATGTCGACGCCGGCGCAGTACCGGCGGATGCGGGCGCTCGGGGCGTGTGCGAACATCTTCGCCAACCACATCCACCAGTGGGGCGATCAGCACCTCGACCTCACGATGGGCCCGGACCGGGCACGCCGGAACAATGCGGCAGCAACGGCGCAGCGCCTCGGCGTTCCCTTCAGCCTGCACTCCGACTCCCCGGTCACTCCGCTGGGACCGCTCAAGACCGTCATGCATGCGGTCACCCGCCGGACGCTCTCCGGGCGGGTGATGGGCGAGCATGAGCGCATCGATGCCGCGGCTGCGCTGGCGGCGGTGACGATCGGCAGCGCCTATATGCTCAAGCGCGATGCCGAGATCGGTTCGATCGAGCCGGGCAAGTTCGCTGATCTGGCGGTGCTCGCCGAGGATCCGCTGGCTGTGGAGCCTGAGCAGATCGGTGCGATCCGCGTGCACGGCACGGTGGTGGGCGGCAGGCACTTCGCCAGCAATGTGAAGGCCGGCACGTGAGCATCCCGCTCACCCTCATCGGCGGTTATCTGGGCAGCGGGAAGACGACGCTCGTCAACCGGCTGCTGCGGTCCCCGCATGCCGACGCGGTGGCCGTGGTCGTCAATGACTTCGGCGATATCAGCATCGACGCCGATCTCATCGCGACGGCCGGAGCAGACACCCTGGAGCTGAGCAACGGCTGCATCTGCTGCCAGATCACCGACGATGTGCAGCAGACCATGACAGCGCTGGCGGCGCGTGCCGATATCCGGCATGTCATCTGCGAGCTCAGCGGCGTCGGGGATCCGGGCCAGCTGGGCGCGTGGCGCACCTATCCCGGATTCTGCGGCGGCCCGGTCATCGTCTGCCTCGATGCGCTCGTGACAGGCCAGCGGCTGCGCGATGAGTTCATCGCCGATGTCATCACACAGCAGATCGCGGCCGCCGATGTTCTGCTCATCACCAAGACCGGCCTGGCCTCACCGGCCCAGGTCGAGGCGACACGCGGCGCTGCCGCGGCGGTGAGCCCGCACGCCCAGGTTCTCACTGATGAGGATGCGAGCGGCTTGGTTGATGCACTGCTGCAGGCACCGGAGTCCCTGACCGCCGCCGGTGCCGAGGCCGCTCGTGAGCGCACGGCTGGAAGCCGGCTGGCGCCTCGGGACCGGCACGCACAGGTGCACGAGACGACGACGGTGAGGCTGGCAGGCGCCGCCGAACTCGACCGGCTTGCGCAGGTGCTCGATGCCTCGAGGCTCGTGCGTGCCAAGGGATTCGTCCGGGATGCCGCCGGGCAGTGGCATGAGGTGCAGCTGGCCGGCGGGCAGGTGCGCCTCTCCCCTGCTGTGCGCGGTGACGCTGCGCCGGCACAGATCGTTCTCATCGCCTCCGGCCCGGATGCCGCTGAGGCTCTGACACACACCGCTGACCGGCTGCAGACGCTGCCGGAGCCAGCGGCGAACTCCGCCATCTAAGGAAGGAACACATATGGATATGCGCTTCCGAACTCCGTCGAGCGCAGGAGGGTGGGTGAGCCTCGGCATCGTCGCCGTCGTCATCGTCCTCGGCATCTGGCCGGTCGTCGTGCTCTTCGACAGGAACGTGCTCGTGCTCGGCATGCCGCTGCTCATGGTCTGGTCGATCGCGATCCTCTTCATCACCACCATCGCGATGGTCATCATCAACCGGATCACCGGCGATCTGGGCGATGTCGACCCGCTCGATCCGGACGGCACGAGCGTTGATGCCGGGCAGCCCGGAGGTGAGGGACGATGACGCAGCACATCCCGTTCATCATCACCGCCGCCTATCTCGTCATCGCCGTCGTCATCGGCGCAGGCGCCGGGCGCGGACACAATATGCGCACTGTCGAAGGGTGGGGCGTCGGCAGCCGCAGCATGGGCCCGTTCGTCATCTACCTCCTCGTCGCCGCCGGCGGTGTGAGCGCCTACACCTTCATGGGCTCACCCGGCTGGGCACACGACAAGGGCGTGCCGGCGCTCTACGTCGTCGTGTACCTGGCGTTCATGTCGTTCGTCGCCTGGCACATCGGCCCGAAGGTGTGGAACTTCGGCCGCCGCTTCGGGCATGCCACCCAGTCGACGACGATCACCGACCGGTACGAGTCGCCGCTGCTCGGCGGTCTGACGGCGGTCGTCGTGTCGATCGGCGGCATCGCCTATGCCGTGCTGCAGACGATCGGCTCGGCCTACATCCTCAATGTCATGAGCTTCGGGCTCATCCCGACATGGCTGGGCGTCATCCTCACCCTTGCCGTCATCTCGATCTACCTGTTCCGCAGCGGTCTGCGCGCGATCGGCTTCACAAACGCCTTCCAGGGTGCGCTCATGTTCATCGTGTCGTTCATGGTGGGGCTGTGGGCGGTCAACTGGTTCACCGGCGGCTTCGATGCGACGCCGATCTTCGAGCGGCTACAGCAGGACGCGCCTGAGTTCCTCACGCTGCCCGGTGCGCTCGGCGATATGTCGTACGCGTTCTGGACGACGTCGATCCTCATCTCCTTCTTCTCGATCTGGCAGAGCCACTGGATCTCGTGGATGGGTGCGAAGTCCGCGCGCAGCCTCAAGGTCGCCACGACATACCTACCGCTGTACTACCTCGTTCTCATCCCGATGATCATCGTCGGCTTCATCGGCATCTTCGAGTACCCGGACATCGCCGCCTCCGACAAAGTCGCGATCCAGCTAGCTGTCGACAACATGCCAGTCATCGTCGCCGGTCTGCTGGGTGCGGGAACGCTGGCAGCCTCGATGTCGTCGAGTGAGCCGAACATCCACGCCACCGCGCTGACCTACAGCAAGGACGTGCTGCAGCCGCTGTTCAAGCTGTCGAATGAGCGCACCGGCCGGATGACCCGGTGGCTCATCTTCCCGCTCATGGCGCTCATCATCGCCCCGATCTCGATCATGGAGCCGGCGAGCCTCGTCTACATCCTGCTCATCGGCTACGGATTCACCGGACAGGCGTTCCCGATCATGATCGGCATCTTCTACTGGCCGCGGGCGACGAAGGTCGGTGCGCTCGTCGGGCTCATCGCCGGGTCGATCGTAACGATCCTGTTCTCGTTCGTGTTCGTGCACCCGCTCGGCATCCATGCCGGCATCTGGGGCTTCGCCGTCAACATCCCGTGCTTCGTCATCATCTCGCTGCTGACGAAGCCGGCCTCGGACGAGACCCTCGCCCGCTACTTCACGAAGTCGAAGAAGGCGGCTCCGGCCGCTGACTGAGGTTTGTGAGCGGCTGCTGAGGCGGCCTGACACCCGGCCCGGTGACTGCACAGGGCCGGCTGTCATTTTGCAGGTCGGCGTGGAGGAGCGAGCGGACCGGCCGGGTGGGTCAGCGCGAGTCAGTGTTGAGACCTGCGGCGGTGAGGAAGTCGAAGTCGCAGCCGGCATCGGGTTGGAGCACATGCTCACGGTGCAGGCGGGCATACCCGCGCTCAGCCGTCATCGGTTGCATGACCGGTTCGCGCGCGGCGAACTCCGCGGCGGGCACGCAGTGATCGATCGTCCCGGCACCAGCGTCGATCTCGACGATGTCCCCTGTGCGCAGCTTGGCCAGCGGGCCGCCGACCGCGGATTCGGGAGTGACATGCAGGATGACGGAGCCGGTGGAGGTGCCGCTCATGCGGGCATCGGAGATTCGGGTCATGTCCTCCACGCCCTGCTCCATGAGCTTCCGCGGTATCGGCAGGTGCCCGACCTCCGGCATCCCCGGCGCGCCGATGACGCCGAGGCCGCGCAGGACGAGGATCGTCTCCGGGGTGACGTCGAGATCGGGATCGTCGATGCGGGCGTAGAGATCGTCGAGGCCGTCGAAGACGACCACGGGGGCGCGCCTGACAGCAGGCGCGCCGGCGGCCAGCTTCATGACGCAGCCGCCCGGGGCGAGGCTGCCGCGCGTCATCCGCAGTGCGCCGCGCTCGGCGATCGGGTTCTGAGTGTCCCGCAGTGCCGGATGTGCTGCGGCCGGGGCGCGTTCGGCCAGCACCTCTGACCAGCGTCGGCCGTCCCCGGCGAGCGCGTCGGTGTCGATGCGATCGCTGAGCCGGCGCATCACCTCGGGAATGCCGCCGGCGGCGTCCAGGTCGTCGAGCAGGAAGCTGCCTGCTGGTCGCACATCTGCCAGCACCGGGGTGGTGCGCGACCACTGTTCGAAGCGTTCGATGCCGATGCGCAGCCCGGCCCGGCCGGCGATCGCCTCCAGGTGGATGAGCGCATTCGTCGAGCCGCCGAGCGCCGTGATGACGCGGAAGGCGTTCTCCAGGGAGGCCATCGTCACGAGCTCGCTCGGTCGCGGCCAGGGATTGTCTGCTGCGGTGAGGACCGCGCCGGTGAGCCGAGCGATCTCGCGCCGGGCGCTGCTGGCGGCAGCCGGCAGGGTGGAGCCGGGCGGAGCGAAGCCCAACACCTCGGCGATGGCCGCCATCGTCGTAGCGGTGCCCATGACATTGCAGGTGCCTTCTCGCAGACCGGCCAGACATCGTCGACGGTGAAGGCGTCATTGTCCTGGAAGCAGGACACCGGGCGCGGGCCGGCGGCCAGCACCAGCGCGGGGATGTCTGCGCTGATGGCGCCCATGAGCTGGGCCGGGATCGTCTTGTCGCAGCCGCCGAGCAGGATGCCCCCGTCGATCGGTGAGGCGAGGATCATCTCCTCGACGTCCATGGACATGAGGTTGCGCAGGTACAGACTCGTGGGCCGAGTGTAGGGTTCGGAGATCGAGATGGTCGGGAACTCCAGCGGCAGGCCACCGGCCTCGCGCACCCCTGCCTTCACCTCGGCGGCCAGGTCTCCGAGCCCTGCATTGCACGGGTTGAGCTCGCTGGCGCTGCTGGCGATGCCGATGACCGGTGA
Organism: Brevibacterium otitidis; assembly: GCF_042429315.1. NCBI lineage: Bacteria > Bacillati > Actinomycetota > Actinomycetes > Micrococcales > Brevibacteriaceae > Brevibacterium > Brevibacterium otitidis. Next base: position 15,638 of record NZ_JBHMAU010000022.1, read on the forward strand.
GCGTCGCACGTCCTCGGCGCTGAAGCCGCCGCCGCGCAGGAACGCACGGTGCAGCAGTCCGTCCTGGCCTGGATCTGCGAACAGGCGACCGCCGTCGCGTGAGATGCCGCGCTGAGACATGGGGACTCCTCCTTGAGCTTCTGGTGTCGCGGCCGTCAGCGGCCGAGCAGCTGTTCGGCGATGCGCTCACCGGTGATGGGGCCGAAGACGATGCCCCACATGCCGTGGCCGGTGGCGGCGGTGACGCGCTGGGCGACGCGGCGCATGACGGGCCGGCCGTCGGTGCTGACCGGTCGCGGGCCCACCCAGTGGTCGCGGGTGTCTGACAGTTCGATCCCATCGAGCAGCGGCGCGACCTGGGAGACGATCGCCTCGATGCGCCCGTGCCGCGGCGGTGCGTCCGGGTGGGCGAACTCCATGGTGCCGGCGACCCGGATGGCACCCTGATACGGGGTGAGCACGACGCGCTGTGCCGGCAGGTAGACCGGCCCCTCGGGCAAGTGCCCGCGATCGGCATCGACGGTGAAGGAGTAGCCGCGGCCGGCGGCCTGCCCGGTCATGGCGCTGCGGCCGGCGACAGCGCGCAGCACATCATCGGACCAGGCACCAGCGGCGACCACGAGCTCATCGGCGGTGTGGGCGGCTCCGGACTGGTCAACGACGCTGACGGATTCGGAACCGGCATGCCCGGCCACCACCTCGGCGCCGGTGATGATCTGCACGCCGGCCCGTTCGGCCAGCGCGGCCAGCGACCGGCAGTACTCCCCCGGGTCGATGTACGCCTGGCCGGTGACCCGGAGAGCCGCGGTGACGCGGTCGGTGAAGTACGGCACGGTGCGCGGGTCGAGGCGGCAGCTGCCGACCTCGACGCCGAGGTCGGAGATCTGCGCCAGCTCGCCGGCGAAGCTGACGATCGTGTCATTGTCCTCAGCGCCGATGGTGTAGTCGGCACGATTCACGGGGCTCGTGACCCCGGCCTCGGCGAGGCGGTCGAAGGCCGGCAGCGCCTCGCGGGCCAGCGGCGCGTTGGCGCGCAGAGCTGCCTGGTAGCGGCCTTCGGTCATCTGGGAGGCGAACTTCGCTAAGAACACCGTCAGCGCTGGGGTGATGCGGGAGAAGGTGAGCGGGGCATGCGGCTTCGTCACCGCGTCGATGCCGTGCTTCCAGCCGCCGGGCACGGCCAGCGGTGTCGCGAGCCCCGGACACACCCAGCCGGCATTGCCCCAGCTGGCTCCGGCAGCAGTGTGGCTGCGTTCGAGGACGGTGACCTCGGCTCCGCGCTGGGCGAGCTGGTAGGCCGTGGCCAGTCCGATGATTCCTGCTCCGACGATCAGCACCCGTGTCATGGGGCCAGTCTGTCATGTGTGCGGCGGCCGAGGCAGGGCTGAGAGACGGGGCTCAGGCCAGCGCGCGGCGAGCGCCTACTCGGGGGCGAGAAGACGGACGAGCAGCGGAAGCGCCGATGAGGACACCGGCCCGATTCTGCCGGAGCTCAAGTCCGGGTCTGCTGCACGTGCCGTCTCGCAGGCACTGTCGACGTTTTCGAAAGGGAAGCTGGTCGCCAGGGCCTTCTTCTGCACCAATCCATGCTTAGCCATGAGCTCATCGAGCTGCTTGGCAGAGAGCTTGGGGCGCTTGTTCTCGACGTGCCAGTAGAGCCAGATCTCAAACTTCACATTCGACACCAGAATCATGTTGCCTTCATCGTCTGCCAGCTTGATTGCATTCGGAAGGCCCGCGTGCTCATCGACGTCGACAAGGCAGACACTGGTGTCGAAACCCTTCTGCTTCGCCTCTTCCCTCTCGCGGATCTCGATGCATTTCTGCACCACCCGCAGCGGGTCTTTGCCGACGCCGACGGTTCGCACTGACGCCGTCACGTTCCTGCTGCGCAGATGGCTGTTGAGGCGTTCCACGTACTGCGGCTCTGTCGCTCTGCCCTCCGTGACGACGAGGATCCTTCGCGCTTCCTGCCGCCGGGGTCGGCGCGACTTCGTACGCTTGTGGTGGCGAGCCACGTCAGGACTCTCCAGCTGTCACGAGGGCCGCGAAGGAACTGGGAGACAGACGCGGGATGCCGCCGTATCTGCCGGTGAGGTAGCGCCGCGCGACATTCGCATCTGGGTGCTTGGGGAAGTCCGCCAGGCACGTCAGCTCAGTCACACCCTCATCCGTCTTATCCGTCAGCCACACCTGCTCAGGTTCGAGGCTCAGATCGCTGAGCGAGGAGAGAATGTACGACTCGTGGCTGGTGAAGATGAGCTGGGCATGGTGGACATTGACCTCAGGGTCGGCGAAGACACCCAGCATCACCTCGAGGAGATGCGGGTGGAGGCTGGCGTCGATCTCGTCGACCACCAGCAGCCCACCGCGGCGCAGGACCTCCAGCGCAGGCACCGCGATCGCCAGCCAGGCTATGGTTCCGTCGCTCTCATCGTGGATGGTGAAGCGCGGACTCTCGGGCTCAGCTCCGCGGTGACTGAATACGAGCCGCCGCACGACCTGCGCCAGATTCTCCTCGTCAAGATCCAGCTCTCCGTCATCGGCAGCCTCCTCAGCTTCATCGCCGCGGATGTCTGACATGAAGCGCATCACGGCCTTGCGGACATGCTCAGGAAGATCCGCCTCCTCGATCTCGACGTTGGTGACACCGATGTCGGCTGCCTGCAGCAGCAGGAGCAGGTCTGCGAAGCTGATCGCGCCGTTGGCAAGTGCATCGGCGATGTCGATGAGCCGGGCTTCACGATGCGAGTCCTTCACCGAGACCGCATCAAAGCTCGACACCAGGGCTTCGGCAATGCCATGCAGGGGCGATGCGGGAAGGAGCCGTGCGCGGCTGAGGGCGAGTTCGCGCGGGGTGACGGCCACCTGGCCTCGCGACCCGGCGCCAGCCGCCAGCGCACGTCCTTCGCCTTGGCGATCCAGGAGTGTGCGCCAGCGGGTTCGCGGCACATCCCGCAGCCACTCGGCGCGAATGCCGTCGGCATCGACCTCGAAGCCGTAGACGTGGCGACGGCCGTCATAGACGAAGTGCATCTCATACAGGCTGGACGCGGCGCGCGAACGGGCATCGAGCCGGAAGGGCTTGCGCCGCATGTGCTTCGACGCCTGCCAGGTCGTCGCTGATTCGGCGATGGCACTGAAGAAATAGATGACGGCGTCGAGGAGCGCGGACTTTCCGGTTGCGTTTCCGCCGAAGACGCCGGCCATCGTGTAGGTGGCATCTTCCCAGCTGCCGCCCTTCGGCGAGAGGGTTCTGAGCGCAGGCTTCGTGAAGTCGAGAGTGACCTCGTCACGGATGCTGCCGTGATTGCGTACGGTGAAGCTGAGAAAGAGCATATCTGGACAGTAGCACACCCAGATAGCCGAATTTCACGTTTTTCGTGAAATATGGACCTCTCAGGCCAGCGCGCGGCGCAGGTCGACGGCGAGGTCGTGGGCCTGTTCTGTGACGGCGGCGCTGGCGCCGTATTCGGGTGCGCAGTCGAGCAGCAGCACGACGAGCTGGTCGGCGAGCACCCGGTCCCCCAGATCTGGCACGGCGGGTACGGCACCGGTGCGGCGCCCGCGGAGGCTGAGGTCGGCCAGCTGCGCAAGGGCGGCGCGGATGAGCTGGCGGCGGGTGCGACCGTCGGCGCTCACGGCATCAAGGGAGTGTTCGCGGTGCGGTGAAGCGGCCAGGGAGGTGACGCGCAGACGAAGACGGCGGACCTCCTCGTGGAGGCCCGCCGCTGCTTCAGCTCTCATGTCTGTGTGCGCTGTCCCGGTCAGTTCTGCCGGAAGTACGACAGCAGGCGCAGGATCTCGATGTAGAGCCAGATGAGGGTCACCATGAGCGAGAACGCGCACGTCCAGGAGTACTTCTCCGGGATGCGGTGCTTGACGCCCTGTTCGATCATCTGGAAGTCGGCCACGAGCGTGAGCGAAGCGAGGATGACGGCCACCGCGCTGATGACGACGCCCAGCGGCATCTCACCGAGGATCGGCAGGTTGATCATGATGCTGCGGGCGTTCATCGCTCCGCCGGAGAACATTGCGAAGCCGAAGTTCACGAGCGAGAAGATCGCGTAGCCGCCGACGGCGAGCATGAGGAACTTCATGAAGCCGCCGCTCATGCGGATGACGCGGAAGCGGAAGAGCGCGAACATCAGGGCGAAGACCGACAGTGTCGCGAGCACGGCCTGGACGACGATGCCGTCGTAGACGGTGTTGAAGATGCCGGAGATGCCGCCGAGGAAGATGCCCTCGACACCGGCGTAGGTGAGGATGAGGGCCTTGCTCGGCTCACGTTTGAAGGCGTTGACGAGTCCGAGGACGAGGCCGGCGAGCGCGGCCGGGAGGGCCAGCATCGGCACGAACCAGCCGATGACGGCGCCGGCGAGCAGCACCGCGAAGCAGATGCCGGTCTTGACGAGCACATCGTCATAGGTCATGACGCGTTCGTCGACCGGACGCTGCGGCTGCGCCGAGGGCGCCATGTACATCGAGTTGAGCTCTTCGGCACTCGGGGTGGCGGGCTGATTGCCTGCCTTGATCCCCTGTTCCAGGCCGCGACGAACGAGCGGGTTGGCCATCCGTTACCTCCGGTGATCGCATGTGGGCGTCGCCGGCGTGGTGGCGCGGCGACTGGCACCAGTCTAGCGAAGGAAGCTGAGCGCCTGCTGAAGCGCCCGCGCCTGGTGAGAGGTGTTATGCACCCGTTACCGGCAGTCCGGCCGGATCACATTCCGTAGCTCGTCTGGGCGCCGGGGCCCATCGGGATGCCGGTGGCCCACCAGACGAAGAACAGGATGCCCCACACGATGAACATCGCGAACGACAGCGGGATCGTCAGCGACAGCAGCGTGCCGATGCCGGCGTCCTTCTTATAGCGCTGGATGAAGCCGAGGATCATGACGAAGTACGGGCTCATCGGCGAGATGATGTTCGTCGTCGAATCGCCGATGCGGTAGACCGCCTGCGTGATCTCCGGGGCGATGCCCAGCAGCATGAACATCGGGATGAGCACCGGCGCCATGAGCGTCCACAGGCCGGAGCCGGAGGTGATGAACATCGCGCCGACCGCGGTGAGCAGATAGCCGCCGATGAGGATGAGGAAGGTCGTGGCACCGATGCTTTGGAAGAACTCCGCGCCGCGGATGGCGAGGATGACGCCGAGCTTCGACATCGAGAACAGCGCGAGGAACTGGGAGGCGGCGAAGAACAGCACGAGCACCTGCACGAACGGGGCGACGCCCTTGACCATCATCTCCGGGATGTCGTTGGGGTGCTTGATCGAGCCGGTGGCCACACCGTAGACGATGCCGAGGACGAAGAAGCCCATGCCGATGATCGGGGCGATGCCGGCCATGAGGCCCGACTCCATCGTGAAGCCGCCGTCGGCGTCGCGCAGGAAGGAGTTCTCAGGCCACGCGATGGCGAAGCAGGCGGCGGCGCCGAGGATCGCGACGACGAGCGTGATGACGAGCCCGCGCTTCTCGATCGCGGTGACCGGGGCGGAGAGGTCCTGGTCCTGCACGTCGCGGCCGGCGGTCTGCTCCCCTGCCGCGCCCGAGGCGGCACCCGCCTCGGCATCGGAGGCGGCGGATTCCTCCTCGGTCAGCTCCATCTGCTCGCCGCGCTTGTTCAGCAGCAGCTCGGTGACGATCGTGATCGCCAGGGCGACGGCGAACATCGAGACGAAGTTGAAGTAGAGGTTCGCCACCGGGGTGACGGTGTAGCTGTCGTCGATGATGTGGGCGGCAGAGGTGGAGATGCCGCCGAGGATCGCATCGAGGCTGTTGACGAACGGGGCGGCGGAGTAGCCGCCGGACACTGCAGCGTAGGCGACCGCGCAGCCGATGACCGGGTTGCGGCCGACGGCCTTGAAGGCGAGGCCGCCGAGCGGGATGACGATCATGTACGAGGCGTCCGAGGCGATCGAGGCGGCCGCACCGACGAGTGCGACGACCGGGGTGACGAGCCGCGGGGACACGTTCGTCAGCGCGAAGCGCATGATCGTGGGGAAGAGACCGGACTGCTCGGCGACCGCGACACCGAAGAGCACGACGAGCACGAGGCCGAGCGCTGGGAAGGTGACGTAGTTGTTGGTGATGCCGGCGACGATCTCGCGCAGGCTGTCCATCGACAGGAGGTTGACGACGGCGACGTCTTCTCCGTCAGAGGGGTTGACGGCGGAGACACCGGCGCTGGCGAGCCACCAGGACAGCAGCATGACGATGGCGGCGAGGCTGAGGAACAGCCAGAAGGGGTGCGGCAGCTTGTTGCCGGCCTTCTCGATGACGACGAGAAGCTTCATGAGCCAGCTGAGGCTCTCGTCGGCTTTCGGCTTCTCGGGGTGGGCTGCTGCGGTGGACACAGGGGGATCCTTTGCTCGGAGACATCGGCGGCTCCGTGTGGAGCATGTCACTACTACAGCACAGGATTCACTCAGAATCGATGTTTTCGGGCAGGAAAAGTTGTGATCTGGACAGCAGAGGACAGGGTCTGCGGCGGACATGACAGTGCCCTGACGCAGATGCGTCAGGGCACGTGCCTCAGCTCAGCTTCCGGCTCAGCGTTCGATGCGTCCGGCGATGAAATCCTCGACCGCCTGGCGGGCGAGCTCATCGTTCTGCTGCTCCGGCGGGGACTTCATGAAGAAGGACGAGGCGGAGATGAGCGCACCGCCGACACCTCGGTCCAGGCCGATCTTCGCCGCGCGGATCGCGTCGATGATGACGCCGGCGGAGTTCGGCGAGTCCCACACCTCGAGCTTGTACTCCAGTGAGACCGGAGCATCGCCGAAGTTGCGGCCTTCGAGGCGGACGTAAGCCCATTTGCGGTCATCGAGCCACTGCACATAGTCAGAGGGGCCGATGTGGACATCCTTGTCGGCCAGCTCAGCGGAGGTGTTCGAGGTGACGGCCTGGGTCTTGGAGATCTTCTTCGACTCCAGGCGCTCGCGCTCGAGCATGTTCTTGAAGTCCATATTGCCGCCGACGTTGAGCTGGTAGGTGCGGTCGAGCACGACGCCGCGGTCTTCGAACAGGCGGGCCATGACGCGGTGGGTGATGGTCGCACCGATCTGGCTCTTGATGTCATCGCCGACGATCGGCACACCGGCGGCGCGGAACTTCTCGTCCCATTCCTTGGTGCCGGCGATGAACACCGGCAGGGCGTTGACGAAGGCGACACCGGCGTCGATCGCGGCCTGCGCATAGTATTCGGTGGCCTGCTGGGAGCCGACCGGCAGATAGCAGACGAGCACATCGGCCTGCGCATCGCGCAGCGCCTGGGCCACGTCGACCGGTTCGGCATCGGATTCGGTGATCGTCTCGCGGTAGTAGCGGCCGAGTCCGTCGAGCGTCGGGCCGCGCTGCACCGTCACGCCGATGGGGGCGACATCGCAGATCTTGATGGTGTTGTTCTCACTCGCCCGCATCGCATCGGCGATGTCGAGGCCGACCTTGGCGGCGTCGACGTCGAAGGCGGCGACGAACTCGAGGTCGCTGACGTGGTAGTCGCCGAAGTTCACGTGCATGAGACCGGGGATGGTGTCCTCTGGCGAGGCGTCAGCGTAATAGGTGACGCCTTCGACGAGGGAGGTTGCGCAGTTTCCCAGTCCGGCGATGGCCACGCGAATCGGTTGAGTTGCCACTGTGTTGTCGACCTTTCGTAAGAAAGCCTTCTGAGAGAATGAAGCGGTGCGCCTGCGGGGCGGGTTCGAAGACTCTCGCTCCATCTGAAGGCACAGACGTCCATCTTAGTCCGGTCCGGAAACCGTTCAAAACCGAACGACCTGTGATTCTTGTCCGGCGAGACCCACGCCCGAGGCGGTGGCTGGGCGTCGTGCCGCAGGCCGGCTTCAGGAGACGACGAGCGGTTCGAGCACGAGGTCCGGGTGCTGGCGTTCGACCCCTTGGAGCCGCCAGCGGTCGGAGAAGAGGGCGAGCAGCTCCCCATCAGAGCGGGAGAGCACCTCGACGGAGCGTTCGCGGGCGAGCGTCGGCACGGATTCGGCCACGGTGCGCCGGGCGATCGTGTACGGCAGCGGTTCGAGTCTGCAGGGGGCGTTGAACTCCTGGACCATCCGGTCCTCGGCCACCTCGAACTGCATCGGGCCGACCGCGCCGAGCACCGGAGCCTGGTCGCCGCGCAGATCCGAGCGCAGCACCTGCACGACGCCTTCGTGGTCGAGCTGTTCGATGCCGCGGCGGAACTGCTTGTACTTCGAGGAGTCCTTCGCCCGGATGACCATGAAGTGCTCCGGTGAGAAGGTCGGGATGCCGGGGAATTCGACTGGCTGATCCAGGTACAGCGAGTCTCCGACCCGCAAGGCGGAGGCGTTGACGAGGCCGACGACGTCACCGGGGAAGGCTTCGTCGATGACGGCGCGGTCGCGGCCGAAGACCTGCTGGGCGTACTTCGTGGCGAACGGTTTGCCGGTCGCGGCATGGGTGACGACCATGCCGCGTTCGAACACGCCGGAGCACACGCGGATGTAGGCCAGCCGGTCGCGGTGGTTGGCGTCCATCCCGGCCTGCACCTTGAACACGAAGCCGGAGAACGGCGCGTCGACCGGCCGGTCCGTCCCATCCTTGTCCGCCCGCGCCTCGGCGGCGGGGGCGAGATCGACGAGGGTGTCGAGGATCTTGTGCACCCCGAAGTTGAGCACCGCGGCAGCGAACATCACCGGCGTCGACTTCGCTGCGAGGAAGGCCTCCTGGTCGTGGTTCTGCTCCTCCATCTCCAGCAGCTCCGACTCATCGACAGCGGTGGTGAACGCTTCGCCTTCGAGTGCTTCGGCCGCCTCGGCGTCCATCGTCTCCTCACCGGCGATCGAAGCGCCGCCGTCGGTGCGGGTGTACTTCGTATAGGTGCCGTCCGCGCGGTTGAGCACTCCGCGGAAGTCACCGGAGACACCCACCGGCCAGGTGAGCGGGGTCGGCAGCATGCCGGTGCGCTCCCGGATCTCGTCCATGAGCTCGAGCGGTTCGAGGCCGGGGCGGTCCCATTTGTTGATGACGGTGATGATGGGGATGTTGCGGTGGGCGCAGACTTCGAAGAGCTTCATCGTCTGCGTCTCCAGGCCTTTGGCGGCGTCGACGAGCATGATCGTGCAGTCGACCGAGGAGAGCACCCGGTAGGTGTCTTCGGAGAAGTCGGCGTGGCCGGGGGTGTCGATGAGGTTGAGGACGGCGTCGCGGTACTCGAACTGCAGGGCGGCCGAGGAGATCGAGATGCCGCGCTCCTGCTCCATCTTCTGCCAGTCCGACACCGTCGCCCGGCGGCCGGCCTTGCCGTGGGTGGCGCCGGCCTGCCCGATGACCCGGGCATGCAGGGCGAGCGCCTCCGTCAGGGTCGACTTGCCGGCATCCGGGTGGGAGATGACCGCGAAGGTGCGCCTGCGGGCGGCCTGTTCGCGGATGGTCTTCGAGCTGCAGTCACCGGTGGAAGTCACCCGAGTGAGTCTAGTACTTTGGGGATGGCGCAGGCATCCTGCCCCTGCGCCGCTGCCTTCTTTCCCAGCGCCGACCACCCGTTCCAGATGATGCCGAGGACTCCATGAACCAGCACGACGAGTACTCGCACGTCGCCCGCGACCCGCACCGCCGCGACCGCTTCCTCATGGCGCTGCCGCTCATCATCGCAGCTCTCATCAGCGCGCCGCTGCTGTGGCTCTCGCTGCGGTTCTCCTTCCTGCTCGGCCAGGTCATCTACTATGCGGTGCTGCTCGGCTCCTCGGCCGGGCGGATGCTCGGCCTCGGGGTGCTCTCGCTGCTCGGCGTCATCGGGCTCATCGGCGTGCTCGTGTGCCTGTGGCGCGGCTTCAAGCAGCGGACCTGGAAGTGGCGGCTGAGCTGGGCTGCCGGCATGCTCGGCTGCGCCGCGCTCAGTGCCGCCCCGCTGACCTGGGCGCTGTTCGGCAACGCCACCGATCTGCCGCTGTAGCGGCAGCCGCACTGAGCACGCAGCGCTCAGCCACAGCGCGCCGCCCTCACAGCGCGGCGAGGGCCTTGTGGATGCGGGTGTCGCTGACTGGATGCGCGGTCGGCAGATGCTGGGCGTAGTAGGACACCCGCAGCTCCTCGACCGACCACAGCACGGCTGCCCACTCAGCCGGCACGGCAGCCGCCTGCACCGGCACGGGCTTGCCGGCCGCCTCGGGAAAGGCTTTCGCCAGCGCCTGCTCGACCTTCCCAGCCACAACCGCGATCCGGTCCATGAGCTGCCGATCGCGCGGCGGACTGTCCTGCATCTTCGCCACCCGGTGCTCCGCGGCCTGCAGGTAGACAGGGAAGCGGGCGAGCGCGGCGGCCTCGGTGATCTCGAAGACTTCGGCGGTGAGCAGGTCGATGAGCCAGGAGCGCACATCGGCCAGCTGCTGGACGAGCACGAGCGATGAGGCCTGGCTGATGGCCTTGTCGACCGCGGTGGCCCGGGTGAGGATGTCGACGACGAGCCCGACCGCCCGGGTCGCCTCTGCGATGAACCCGGCGTCGATCTGCCGGAAGACGCTGTCGAACTCCTCCTGCGTGCGCACGACCGTGTCCGTGCCGAGCAGCCGGTCGACCGCGATCCGGGCACACGAGCCGAGCAGCTCCGGCCGCGGCTGCGGGTTCGCCGCGCCGAAGCCGGTCTTCGCATGTCCGGCGAGCACGAGCTTCTCATTCGTCGACAGGTGTTCGGCAACATAGTCGGTGCGGGTCCTGAGCGCGCGGACGATCAGCCGGATGAGCCCGGCCCGCGTCTGCCGGGCGGCCTCCTCGGCGGTGGCGAAGGCGGTGAGGGCCACGGAGTCGCGGTCATCGCGCAGGCCCGGATGCACCTCGGTGTCCCCGCCGGTGGCCACCGGCCTCGGGTCGAAGGTGAAGTCCCAGCTGCGGATGCCGGTGCGTTCGGTGAAGCGGATCGCCGCGGCCGCTCGCTCGGCCGGTCTGGGTGCCGGAGCCGAGGCGGTGAGTCGGCTGGGATCGCGGGTCGGCTTGGAGGTTCTGCCGCCCTTTCGGGTGGTGTATTCGATGACGAGGTGGGCCGGCAGCCGCGCGGTGTCGAAGTCGCTGGCCTCAACGGTGATGGGCACGGGATCCATGAGCTCTCCCCCGCCGGCGCGGGCGGTGAGCTCGGCGGCGAGCACCTCGGGCAGGCGGCCGGAATAGGGTTCGACGGACTCGAGGATCTCGCGGGCGACATCCGGGGCGGGCACGAAGTAGCGGCGCTTGGCCTTCGGCAGGGAGCGGATGAGCGCGGTGACGAGCTCATGGCGCAGGCCGGGCACCTGCCAGGTGAAGACATCGGTGTCGATATCGCCCAGGGACTCCGCCGGCAGTTCGACGGTCACTCCGTCGGTGTCCTGGCCGGGCGCATAGGCATAGTGCAGCTTCGCTTCCGAGCCGTCCGGCAGCTCCCAGGTAAGCGGGAAGTCGCTGGCGGCGCGGGCGGACATATCAGCGGAGTCATCGGCAAGCAGCGCATCGGGGGCGATGTCGAGGAACTCCGGTTCGCTGCGCCGCTTCTTCTTCCACCACGAGTTGAAGTGCGCACCGGAGACGATCGTGGCCGGCAGCCGTTCATCGTAGAAGTCGAAGAGGACATCGTCTTCGGCCAGCAGCCGGTGATCGCGCATCCGGGAGGCGATCCGTTCGGCCTCGTCGACGGCCTGGGCGTTGCGGGCGAGGAAGGGGTGGCGGTCGTTCCACTCCCCGGCGATGAGGGCTTCGCGGATGAACATGTCGCGGGCGGCCTCTGGGTCGATGCGCCCGTAGCCGATGCGCTGATCGGAGATGAGGGTGACGCCGTAGAGGGAGATCCTCTCATAGGCCATCGCCTGACCGCCCTTCTTCGACCAGTGCGGTTCGGAGTGCTGGCGGGTGACGAGGTCGCCTGCGGCTTCGACGATCCATTCGGGTTCGACCGCGGCGACCATCCGGGCCCACAGGCGGGAGGTTTCGACGAGTTCGGCGGCGACGACGACCTCGGGCGCGGACTTGAACAGCCCGGAGCCGGGGAAGATCTGGAACCTCGCCCCGCGTGCGCCCTGATAGTCGTAGCTGCGGCGCTTGGGCCGCCGCTCTCCCGGCCGCGGCTTGGTCTCCGGGGCGCGCACGCCGATCATCGACAGCAGACCGGTCAGCAGCGCGCGGTGGATGGCCGCGGCATGCGGGTCCATGCCGGCATCCGGTTGCGCGGCCTTCCCGCGGCCACCCTGGCGACGGCTCTGACGACCGCTCTGGCCGGCACTCGGGTGGGCGGTGCCCTCGGCCTCCTCGGCGCCGGGCCGCCACTGCGAGCGTTCGATCGTCACGCCGATGCCGCCGAGCAGGTGGCGCAGCTGGGTGACGAGGTCCTGCCATTCGCGCACGCGCACGAAGTTGATGAACTCCGCCTTGCACAGCCTGCGGAACTTCGACGACGACAGGGCGGCGGCGTTGTCGGCGAGGTGGTTCCACAGGTTCAGCAGGGTGAGGAAGTCGCTGTGCGGATCGGTGAAGCGGGCGTGGAGCTCATCGGCGTGCGCGCGCACCTCAGCCGGGCGTTCGCGCGGGTCCTGGATGGACAGACCTGCGACGATGACGGCGACTTCGCCGCCGCAGCCGGCCTCAGCGCCGGCGAGCACCATGCGGGCCAGCCTCGGGTCGATCGGCAGTTTGGCGAGCATCCGGCCGATCTTCGTCAGCCGGATCCGGCCGGTCTCATCGGTGCGGGTGGCGCCGAGTTCGCCGAGCAGCACGCGGCCATCGCGCACCGCCCGGGTCTCCGGCGGGGTGAGGAACGGGAACGAGGTGATGTCGGCTTCGGTCTGCGCGAAGCCCAGTGAGATCATCTGCAGGGTGACGCTGGCGAGGTTGGTACGCAGGATCTCCGGGTCGGTGAACTCAGGGCGGGTGTCGAAGTCGTCTTCCGAGTACAGGCGGATGCAGATGCCCTCGCTCGTGCGTCCGCAGCGGCCCATGCGCTGGTTGGCCGAAGCCTGGGAGACGCGTTCGATCGGCAGCCGCTGGACCTTCGTGCGGTTGGAGTACCGCGAGATGCGGGCGGTCCCGGCGTCGATGACGTACTTGATGCCCGGCACCGTCAGCGAGGTCTCAGCGACATTGGTGGCCAGTACGATGCGCGGCCGGTCATGCGGTGCGAACACGCGCTGCTGCTCCCCTGCCGAGAGCCGGGCGAACAGCGGGATGACCTCCCACTCGGCGAACCTGGGCCCCTTCTGCTGCAGGTGGGCGGCGAGCGCATCGGCGGTGTCGCGGATCTCGCGTTCGCCGGAGAGGAAGACGAGGATGTCGCCGGGGGCTTCGCGGGCGAGTTCGTCGACGGCGGTGAGGATCCCCTCGGTCTGGTCGGCGGCTCCTGCTTCGTAGTCGCCGTCGGCGCCGGGGCCGTCAGGGTCGTCGTCGCTGGCGGTGTCATCGGCCAGCGGACGATAGCGCACCTCGACGGGATAGGTCCGCCCGGACACGCTGATGATCGGTGCCGGGCCGGCGGCGGTGGCGAAGTGCTCGGCGAAGGACTCCGGGTCGATTGTCGCCGAGGTGATGATGACCTTGAGATCGGGCCGCTGGGGCAGCAGGCGGGCGAGCGCGCCGAGCAGGAAGTCGATGTTCAGGCTGCGTTCGTGGGCCTCATCGATGATGATGACCTCGTAGTCGCGCAGCTGCCGGTCATGCTGGAGTTCGGCGAGCAGAATGCCGTCGGTCATGACCTTCACCCGGGTGGCATCAGCGACCTGCGAGGTGAAGCGGACCTGGTAGCCGATGCCGGCGCCGAGCTCCTGGCCGAGTTCGTCGGCCAGACGGGCGGCGACTGCGCGGGCGGCGATGCGGCGGGGCTGGGTGTGGCCGATGAGCCCGGTGATGCCGTAGCCGAGTTCGAGGCAGATCTTGGGTATCTGGGTGGTCTTTCCCGAACCGGTCTCACCGGCGATGATGACGACCTGGTGAGCACGGATCGCCTGTGCGATCTCCGCACGGTGCTCGCTGACCGGCAGCTCGGCCGGATACGTGATGGCGATATCGAGGCCGGCGCGGGCAGCCCGGCGGGCAGCAACGCGCTGGGCGTGCTGTCGTGTGGAAGGGCGATCAGGGCGGTCGCTGCGCGAGCGCGCGCCGCGGCGCCGGCGGCCAGGCCGAGAGTCAGACATATCCCCACCAGGTTAACCGGCTTTCCCCGTTAAGGGCGCGGGAGGAGCCACCTGTGAGGGCGAGGGATCGGTCATGGTCGAGCTGCCGTTCCTGCCGTCGGTGTATACAGAATGCCCCGACTGCCACGGCACGCGCTACCGGGCCAGCACGCTGGAGATCGAGTGGCGGGGACGCACTATCGCCGACATCCTCGCGATGAGTGCGGAGGAAGCCCACGCATTCTTCGAGGGCGAGTTCGACATCATGCTCTCTTACTGCGCTCATCGATGTGGGCCTGGGTTACCTGCGTCTGGGCCAGCCCGCCACCGAACTGTCCGGCGGCGAGGCACAGCGCGTGAAGCTTGCCAGCGAACTGCAGCGTGCCCAGCGCGGCGACACCCTAGTATGTGCTGGATGAACCGACCTCTGGCCTGCACTGTTCGGACAGCGACCGACTGATGAACCACCTGCAGACGCTTGTGGATGCGGGCAACATCGTGGTGATGGTTGAGCTCGATATGCAGATCGTCGCCAACGCCGACTACGTCATCGACATGGGGCCCGGTGCCGGCGACAACGGCGGCCAGGTGGTTGTGACAGGCACTCCCGCTGAGGTTGCTGAGGCTGATTCGAGTGCGTCGGCACCGTATCTGGCCGCAGCCCACCAGCCCGCCAGAGGAGAGCAGCTGCGACTTTCGCACAATACCGGCCGATGAGCAGAAGCGGTAGCGTGATGAGGAGAAGCGCTCCGAAAGAATGAAGCAGAGCGGAGGAGAGCTCACAGCACTTTGGAGGAGTATCAATGGCTCGCCGCACGTCGTTCATTTCTCTCGCCTGGCCGATTCAATTGGTGCTCTGGCTGTCCATGCTCGCGCTCGTCGTCATTCTGATCGCGCTCTGGAATGCGCTTGATACGTGGCTCCTCATCCTGTTGACGATCGTCACCATCGCGTCCCTGTGGCTCGCACTCGCCACGAGCGTATTCAAGGTGTCTCTCGACGATTCGAGGTTCACCGCCGGGTCACTGCTCGGCTGGCCCCAGCTGTCCGTCGATGTGGCGGATATCGAATCGGTGCGGATCGTGGATGTGAAGCCCCTGGGTGAGTTCTTCGGCTGGGGCTACCGCATTCGGGGAGCCCGCGATAAGGGGATCATCACCCACGGCGGCACAGGGCTCGAGATCAGGTCTCGGGACGGTTCGCTCATCACCGTCACACTCAGCGACGCCTCGGCTTTCGCCGAGGACATTGAGCGCAGCACGCTGTCGGGCTGACAGTCCGAGCAGCCGCAACACCGGCAGCCCCCGCTGGGGCTCATGCGTTCTCCTGGGCGGACGCCGCGTGCAGATGGAAAGCGGATTCGATAGTGTCCACAGCGAAACCGGAGCCGGGCGAGACCGGAACTGGACTCTGCGACCCCGGTACTGTCGCAGGCTCGCGACCCAGCGCCACCTGCAGCGCAGCCCGGCTGATGACCGTCCGCCGGGCGGATGAACGCCCCTGAGAGTAAGGAACCGACCGCACCGTGCTCGATGTGCTCGAAGGCTTCGGCGTCATCTCCGTCGTCGTCCTCGCCGGTCTGCTGCTCGGCCGCTCCGGAGTGCTCGGGCCCACCGGTCAGCAGGTGATCGCCCGCGTCGTCTTCTACGCCGCCACCCCGTCGCTGCTCTACATCACGATCTCCTCGACCGACATCGGCGCGATCTTCTCCCCTGCCCTGCTGGCCACCGGCGGCTCGGCAGCGCTCGTGTTCACCGGCATCTTCGCCTTCACCCTGTGGGCACGGCGCCGCAGCCTCGGCGAGGCGACGGTGAGCGCCATGGCCTCCGGCTATGTCAACATCGGCAACCTCGGCATCCCCATCGCCACCTATGTGCTCAAGGACCTAAGCTTCGTCGCCCCCGTCCTGCTCTTCCAGCTCATCCTGCTCAGCCCCATCATCATGATGCTGCTCGACTCGACGCGGACAGAGACCGGCAGCGAATGGTGGAGTCCGCTCATCATGGTGCTGCGCAACCCCATCGTCATCGGCGCCGGCCTCGGCGTGGCCGGGTCGCTGACCGGCTGGCAGCTGCCCGAGGTGGTCCACGAACCGGTGAGCATGCTCGCCGGCATGTCGGTGCCGGGCATGCTGCTGGCCTTCAGCATCTCCCTCAAGGACGGCTGGAAGCTCCCACCGGCCGGTTCGCGCCGCCAGCTGCTCATCATCACGGTCACGAAGCTCGTCGTCCAGCCGTTCATCGCCTGGCTCATCGGCGGGGTGCTGCTCGGCTATGAGGGCCTCATGCTCATGGGCATCGTCGTGACCTCGACCCTGCCGACCGCGCAGAACGTCTACATCTACGCGATGGAGTACAAGGCCGCCACCCAGCTGGCCCGCGATGCGGTGTTCATCACGACGATTCTGTCTGTGCCGGCCGTCATCGTCGCCGCCCTCCTCTTCGGCGTCTGAGCCGCCCCGGCCCGCACGCGCCTGCGGCCCCGACTTGCCGGATAATGCGTGTCGCTCCCTGTGCAGTGAAGCCGGAGAGCGAACAATGGGACTGTGGCTACCGACGATCCGAAGAACCCCGATGACCTGTTGTCACGGCGGATGAGCTCAGGCACCGATGCTGAGACCTCCGCCGAGCCGAACGACGGCACCTCCGACACCGGCAGCCACTCCCACAACGGCCACTACACCGGCGAGCACATCGCCGAGGACGCGACCTTCACCATCGACGACTCCCCCTCCGGCACGGGGCCGGCTGGCGACTCTGACACCGGCAGCGCTGGTGCCGCGCCCGAGGCGGGCACGGCTGAGCAGGCGCCGCTGAGTGAGGAGACGGTCGAGTTCGACCCGATCGGCCACCGCAACAAGGAGCTGCGCGATCGCGCCTTCGCCGACAGCTCCCCGGAGGACCCGGACGCCACCGTCGCGCTCCCGCCGATCCGCTCCGCGGAGCCGGCCACCGCCTCGGGAGCGGATGCTGCGCCGGAAGCCGCCGGCACCTCGGGAACGGTAGCGACCACCTCGGGAGCGGCCACGACGGCAACGGCCGTGGCACCCACCCAGCAGATCAGCGCCCACGAGAAGGACGATTCACGCTCCCGCGACGTCGATATGCCGACTGAGCGGCGCACCACCGCCCTCGATGTCATCGGCACCATCTGGATTGCGCTGACGACCCCGTTCGTGCTCACCGGCCTTGGGGTGCGGCTCATCGCCTCGGGCCTGTTTCTGAAGTTCGAGTACTTCTGGCGGCCCGGCTTCCCGGCCGACACCTACGGCTTCACCAACGACGACCGGCTGCACTACGGATCCTACGTCGTCGACTACCTCAACAACTTCGACTCCAGCCGGTACCTCTCCGACGTCGTGCTGCCCAACGGGGTGCCGCTCTTCCAGCCCGAAGAGATCGCCCACATGGAAGACGTCAAGGACCTCGTGTCCCTGCTCTACCTGATCGCCGTCATCGGCGCGATCGGCATGCTGCTCTTCGGCCTGTACATGTCACGGGCCAACGGGCCGGGCCTGCGCCACGCGCTGCGCTTCGGCGCACTGCTGACGATCATCGCCTTCCTCGCCCTCGGGGCGCTGGCGATGCTGGGCTGGGACCGGTTCTTCACCCAGTTCCACGCGATGTTCTTCGACGCCGGCACCTGGGAGTTCTACGTCGACGACGCCCTCATCCGCCTCTTCCCCGGCCAGTTCTGGGTTGACGCCGGCATCGCCGCAGCAGCGATCGTGCTGCTCATCTCCGCGCTCATCCTCGCACTGTCGTTCATCGGCCGCCGGCGTGCTGAGCGCAAGGAGCGCTCCCACGAACGCCGCAGGAACAAGGCTGAGAAGAAGGCCGAGCGCCGCAGCGACCGCGGCGAGCTGCCCGACCCGGCCACCCAGGCGAGCGGCCCACGCGAGGCGGGTACCGCCTCGGCGCCGGAGGAGACCACCCGCCCGGTCACGGTCCGCCCGCAGCAGCCGGAGGACCCGGCCGGCACGACGCGCAGCTGACGCGTCCCCACAGATCCTTCCCCCATCGACCCGAGTGGCTGTTTCCCCTGCCACTCGGGTCGAACTCTTATAAGTCGAGGCGTTCGCGACGCGGGCGCAGCACGCCGGCCGGTTCATCGGCCAGCTCGCCTGCGTGGGCGCCGTGGTGGCGTTCGTGCAGCTCGGCGGTCTGTTCGCTCAAGTGCCGGGCCTCGGCCTCCTCGTCTTCGGAGACGACGTCGACGATCCACGAGGCCAGGGTTGCGGTCACCGAGCCGATGAGGGCGATGCCGCAGATCATGAGCCCGACGGCGATGAACCGGCCGAGTGCGGTGATCGGGAAGTGATCGCCGTAGCCGACCGTCGTGATCGTCACGACCGCCCACCACAGCGCATCGACGAAGCTTGTGATGTTCGCCCCCGGGGAGTTCTGCTCGGCGTCGAGGACGGCCAGTGCTGCGACGAAGACGAGCACGACTGAGGCGGTGCAGATGAAGAGGGTGACTTTGCCGCGCAGGCGGGCGCCGGCGGTGCGGTGGATGAACCCGATGAGGGTGATGAGGCGCAGCAGGTACAGCGGCCTGAGGAACGGGAAAATGACGAGGGCGAGTTCGTGCAGGTGCGTCCAGAACCACAGGAAGCGGCGCCGGACGAGGATGAAGCTGACGATGTAGTCGATGGCGAAGACGACCCACATGGCGAGCATGACGCGTTCGGGCCACATGATCTCCGAGGGCCGCAGGTTGCCGATGACGACGTAGGCGTAGGCGGCTAAGAAGATGACGGCGGCGATGGCCATAGGCCATTCGGTCAGCTGCTGCCACCGCTGGTAGCGACTCTGCGGTACCGCGGTGTCTCGTGTCTGTGTGGTCTGTCTCGCCTCGCTCATGCTGATGTCAGTGTCGCATATGCGCAGGTGCGAGGGGTGGTGCGTGCCGTCTGCCGGCGGTCGTGTCGGCTACTGCTGGGCGCCGGACATGAGCCGCGGTTCGGCCAGTGCCGGGGTCTCAGTGACGGCCGGCGCCGGCGCCGAGGCGGGGGTCGCCGGGGCCTCGAGGGGCTGGGTTTCGACGCGTGCCGGGTTCGGAGCGATGCGGCTCATGAGGGTGGCGATGAGGAAGATGCTGCCGAAGAGTGCTGCCATGACGCCGACGAGGGTGGCGGTCATCGTCATGTGGTGAGTGAGTCCGGTGGGCGTGCGCAGCTCCCCGGAGATGTAGGCGAACACCCAGATGACGGCGCAGGCGGGGGCGGCCACGAGGAGGAACCGGATGATGAGCTCTTTGAGCATCGTGCTTCTTTCGGCTTCGGCAGGTTCTCGGTTGTGCATCGGATTCTTATCGGCCTGGTGCGGCTGTTCGGGTGCCGCTCCTAGTGACAAGGCTAGCTGAGTGAACTCTGCGAATCAGCCGGTGTTATCGTCCTGTGCCGCATATTTCGGGATTGAGATATGGTCCCGATGCTCCGCCGCTGGCAGGAGCATCGAGTGTGGTGTGCGCAACTGTTTTCACGACACGGCGTTACCGAATTGTGATATCCTGCTGGGTTGGGATGTTACGGATGGACTGTGTCGTGGCTCTCACGTCGGCGGATGTCCTCGGTCTCAAGCTGGAAGGTCGTGTGCTCGATCGAGATCGCGAAGTCCTCGGCGATGCAGCGGCGCAGCCCGTCGAGGATCTCGACAGCGTGCCCGTCAGTGAAGCAGGAGTCGTCGAGGACGACGTGGGCGCTCAGTGTCGGCAGTCCCGAGGCGACGGTCGAGGCGTGCAGGTCGTGGACGTCGATGACGTGGTCGACGGCGAGCATGTGTCGCCGGACCTCATCGAGGTCGAGGCCTGCAGGGGTGAAGTCCATGAGGATCCGGAACGCATCGCGCAGCAGGATGACAGCCCGCGGGATGATGAGGGCGGCGATGAGGAAGGCGGCCAGGGTGTCGGCGCGGGTGTAGCCGGTGGTGAGGATGAGGATCGCCGAGACCATGACGGCCAGGGTGCCGAGGGCGTCGACGAGGACTTCGAGGAAGGCTGCCCGCATGTTCAGGCTCGCCTTCCGCCCGGCTGCCAGGGCGAGCATTGCGGCGAGATTCAGGACGAGGCTGACGGCGGCGACGATGAGCAACGGGCCGGCGGCCACCTCGGGCGGGGCGGCCCAGCGGCGGATGCCATCGATGATCGCATAGATGCTCACACCGAGCAGCAGCAGGCCCTGGGCGAGTGCGGCGAGGCTTTCGAGGCGCCGGTAGCCCCAGGTGCGTTCGTTCGACGGCGGGCGGGCGATGAGGGTGACGGCGACGACGGCGATAAGCAGGCCGGAGGAGTCGACGAAGGAGTGGACGAGGTCGACGAGCAGGGCGAGGCTGCCCGACAGCCAGGCGCCGATGAGCTGGACGACGACGATGGAGGCCACGAGGCTGAACGCGATGAGCAGGCGGCGGCGCATGCCCGGTGAGCTGGCGGCTTCTGCGGCGCTGGGTCCGTGGCTGTGGTTGTGGTGTGCTCCCATGGTCTCCCCCTCCCCTGGTGCTGCGGGCTGTCGGTTCAGCTGGCGGCTGCTTGGTGCGGTTCGGCTGTGTGCAGGTGCTGACAGAGCACCGCATGGGCACCGGTGGCGGTGAGCACCTGTTCGGCTGCGGTGATGAGGCCGCGCAGCAGCTCTGGTTCGGCCAGCGCGTACCAGGTGGCCCGGCCTTCGGGCCGGGCGGTCAGCAGCCGACATTCGTGCAGGAACGCGATGTGCTTGCTCACCGTCGACTGCGCCAGGCCCATGTGCGACACGAGGTCGCGCACCCGGTGCGGGCCGGACGCTAAATGCTGGACGATCGCCAGGCGCGTCGGCTCGGCCAGCGCCTGGAACAGTTGCGCGTACGCGGTCGTGGCCGCTTCGTCGATGGGTGTCACATCAGCTTTCATCGCCATACGGCGATTATATCACCAGCTGCCGATATCTCGGCTGCGCTCGTTCACGCGCGGTGCTCGGCTGCGGTGAGGAACTGCCTGACGTGTCCCGGTGTGCGCAGCCGGTGGAAAGTCAGGTGCGCATTCTTCGGGTTGTTCATGGCCGCTTCGTATCGGCTCTGTCTGACAGGGTGAGCGTGCCAGGCCCACCAGACGATCGATTCCTCTCCCCTCCAGAAGAAGAGGCCCGACCAGCTTTCGCGATTGCCGTTCCACAGCTCTTCTCTGCTGCGTGCCCGGCGGATCGTGCGCCTGATGACGCGCCATGTCGAACGCACTCGGGATGGGTTGACCCACACGACCGTGTCGGCGCGGTCCCAGATGAGGGAACCGACGATGCTCTGGTAGTTGCCGTCGATGACCCAGGTGTCGTGAGCGACCTCCTGCTGGACACGGCGTCTGATCTCGGCCGGATCTGCTGGCGTCCAGTTCGGCTTCCAGTGCACGGCGTCGAGCTCCACATAGGGCGCGCCGAGGATCTTCGCGAGCTGCCGGGCAACGGTGGTCTTTCCGGATCCTGAGGAACCGACGACGGCGACTCTCTGCATTCTCATCTCTTCTCGGTGTCGCCGCAGTCCCGGCCAGGCAGCTTCACCTGGAAAAATACGGTGCCCCCAGTGGGACTCGAACCCACACTGAATCGATTTTAAGTCGACTGCCTCTGCCAATTGGGCTATAGGGGCGACGGAAGACAGTCTAACGGAGCAGTGCACGGCTGCCCGCGCTCCGCTCCGCCTTCGACCGCACACGCATCGATGAATCTCCTCGGGAGGGGCGTCAACCAATAGAATCAGTGCGTGGGAACGATTGACCGAGCGCAGCTGCTCCGCGACCTCAAGACCCTTGAGGACAGCGAATTCGTCGTGCTCACCGGGCAGATCGACGATCAGGCGCATGGCCACGAGATCGCTGCAGAGCTCGCCGCCGAAGCAGATCTGCCTGAGCTCAGCTACATCTTCATCCACCGTCAGACGATCGAACGGTCCTTTCATGCCGGCGGCAGTCTGCGGGCGCCTGTGCAGCTTCACTGGGGTGGCAGCTACGACCTTATCCTCGACCGTCTCGCCTATCTGCCGGAGCCGTGGGTGGCTCTCGACTTCGGCGAGGCTCACGCCTTCGAAGTGACGGTCCCGGAAGTCGGCTTCGAAGATGTCATCGAACTTCCGGAGCCCGACAGTCCTGTCCGGGAGATCCGGTCGGCGGCAACACAGCTGAGCGATGCCGGAGAGATGAACGACGATGCCCTCGAGTGGATCGTCGAGGTCCTCGGCAGCGGATCACCCAAAGCTCAAGCCGCCGTGCTGGACGTGGCCTCGCAGCGACTCCGGCTGTTCTCGAAGCGGTCATCGCCGCCTGGCCTGACGCCTATCGGGCCTATGGCGATTCTGCCCCGGTACGCCAGCTTCTCGACACGCTCTTCACGTCAAGTGACGACCGCTTTGCCGAAGTCCTGGCCTCCGCTGAACGTCAGCGTGCCTGGTCCTTCCGCAGGGACGCCGCCACAGTCCTGGCTGAGCGCCGTCCTCCCGATGCTCTGGCACGATTGCGCAAGCTCGCCAGGGCTCAGGACAGGCGCCATGGCGGAGCTTCCAATCCGCCTGCGGTGCGCGGGTATATCGAAGTGCTCGCAGCCGAAAAGAACATCTCCGTGGCGGAGGCAGCCGAGCAGGTCGCCATAGACAGCGGCTTCGCCGATGGCGCCCGCCAGGAAGCCGTCCAAACACTCCTCTGCGCCAGCCACCCGGGCCCCGAACCGCTGCGCTCTCCTCGCGGCGCCCTCGCGTACCTGCGGACAGGTCTCGGCACGCCAGAGCTGCGCAAGCGGGTGTTCGAAACCGGAGCTGACCACGGGATCTTCCTCGCCTCCGGGGCAGACCCCAAGGTGGAGCGCACACTCATCGACGATCTCCTCGTACTCACCGCCAGTGAGCAGTTCGACGTGCAGGAGGAGACTGTCGCGCGGCTGCGCGAACGGCTCAGCGAACTCTGACCGCCATGCACCACCCGTCGACTCAGCCGACTAGGAGGTCTTGACGGCGTTCGTCGAGATCTCGAACCCGTGCTCACCGCGGATGCAGACGACATCCCGGACCTCATCGGCGGTCCAGGAGTAGCCGTCGAAGTGCAGCACCTCGCCGTGATTCAGCACCGCGGTGTCACCGCCGTAGCTCTCGCCGTCCCAGTGCGCGTAGACGTGCTTGTCATGGTGTTCGAACTCGGCAGGCTCAGAGCGCGGAAGCACGATCGTCGTCGCGGCCACCTCCTCCTTCGCCAACCGGTCTTCGACCAGCGGGGCATCCGGCGGCATGCCGTTCATCGCATCGCAGCCCAGCTGACCGTCCTGGATGGCGCACTGGAAGTCACCGCTCGGAGTCGTGAAGCGCGCCCAGCTCCTGCCGGTGCCGAAGTCGAAGGGACTGCGCTGGAAACCGGGCATCGTGTCGATGTCTGCCGGACGCAGCAGCACGCTGGCCTCCTCGGTCTCGCCCTGCCAGCACGCCGCGGCAAGAGCGGTGCGGAACTCATCACCGGTGGTGAAGAGGCACCGCCAGGTGCCGAACTGCGGGTACCCGGAGGTGTGGGTGCCCTGCGGGCCGTCCTTGGCCCGTTCGGCCAGGTCGAGTGCATCAGAGCAGGTGGCGGCGTCGCTGGCGAGGTAGACGCCGATGTCCTCGCCTTGGAACTGTGCCTGGCCGCAGTAGCCAAGCGGGTCACCGTGCTCCCCCGCTCCCGAGGCGGTGGTGCCGTCTGCGGTCGCCGCCCCGTTTGCATCAGCGTCTGGGTTCTGGCAGCCGGCCAGCAGGACGGCCGCTAGGGCCAGCGGCAGGATCGCTCGGTGCTTGAGGCTCATGTGCCGTGTCCTGCTCAGTAGGTCGTGAACTTCTTCGAGGACATTTCGAAGCCGTGCTTGCCCTTGGCACACACGACTCCGCGGTCTTTGTCGGCGGTGCAGGAGAAGCCGGCGAAGTAGAGCACCTCGCCGTAGCCGAGCACCGGGTTGACGTCATCGATGCCGCCGTTCTCGTTGAAGTTTGTGTGCGCGGGATCGCCGAAGATCGCGAACTCAGGCGGCCCCTGTGCGTCGAGCACGATCGCGGTCGGCACGCCCTTCTCGTCCATCATCTCGTCGTAGATCTCGGGCACGCCCGGCGGCCACTCCTGGTGGGCATCGCAGCCCATCGACTCTGCGGAGATCGAGCAGTAGAACCGCTTGGCAGGGGTGGTGAAGAACGCCCTACCGTATCCCTGCTCGAAGTCATGCGGATTGCGGTGGACACCCGGCTGCACCGTGAGCCCCGCAGGCCGGAAGAGGACGGACTTCTGCTTGGCCTCGTCGAGCCAGCAGATCATCGAGTAGGCAGGCAGCGAGTCATCGGCTGGGCCGTACCCGCAGCTCCACTTGCCGACGATCATGCCGTCGCCGCTCTCATCCTCGACGCCCTTTTCGTCAGCGACCTGCTCCGCGAGCTCTCGAGCCTGCGGGCACGTGATGTCTCTGTGCCCGAGGTAGACGGCGGTGGGCTCGTGGAAATCGATGTCCCCGCAGTAGCCGACCGGGTCTCCGTGTTCGGGCATTGCTGCGGTGGCGTTCTCGGTCGAGACGACATCGGGCTGGCGTTCCTCGCTCGGCTGTGCCTCACTCGGCGCGGCCTCACCGCCGGGCTGCGTGTCACCGGATCCGACCTGGCAGCCGGCCAGCAGCGTCAGCGCTGCGATCGCCGTCGCCGCCCACGGCGTGCATCTCCTGCCCACGGCCATCACCTTCCCACGCAAGTCCGTGCTCTCGGGTCGATCCTAGCCGCAGCCCCACCACCTCGGGCGCGGAAGAGCGCAGGTGCAGACAGCTGCAGACGAAAACACTCGTGGGGACCCCAACGGGATCCCCACGAGTGTTGCCTTCAGCTCAGGTGAGCGTCACGGTCAGGCCTTGGCCGGTTCCTTCTTGGGGGCCGGCTTCGAGTGTGCGGCGTCGACGAACGACTTGCGCGGCACATCGAGGTCCTTGAGCGGCATGACATCGCGACCGAAGACGAAGTTGAGCGCCCAGTTGCCGAACACGCGGACCTTGCGGTCGACGGTCGGGATCGCGTAGCCGTGGTAGCCGCGGTGCATGAGCCAGGCGAGCAGGCCGCGGGCTTCGAAGTCACCCATCTGCGAGACACCCTGGTACAGACCCAGACCAGCGACCGAGCCGATGGTCTTGTGGAAGTACTGGCGGAACTCGGTCTCACCGCGCAGCGCGGCGAGCACATTGGCGGCCAGCACCGGAGCCTGGCGCACAGCGTGCTGCGCGTTGGGCACGCAGTAGCCGCCCACGCCGCCGCCGGAGAGGTCCGGAACAGCAGCGTTGTCACCGGCAGCCCAGGCACCTTCGACAACACCGTCTTCGCCTTCGACGCGCAGATCGGCGCGCACGGTGACGCGGCCGCGCTCGTCGAGCGGCAGGTCGGAGTCGACGAGCAGCGGGTTGGCCTTGACGCCGGCGCTCCAGACGACGGTGTCGCAGTCGAACTCTTCACCGTTGGACAGCTTGATGTGCTTGTCGGTGCAGTCCTGCAGGAAGGTCTCGAGGTAGACGTCGATGCCGCGCTCGCGCATGTGCTCGACGACCCAGCGGGCCTGTGCCTCGCCGACCTCCGGCATGACGCGGCCCATCGCCTCGACGAGCACGAAGCGCAGATCGGCTTCGGTCAGGGTCTCGTACTGGGCGACAGCCGCGCGAGCCATGTTCTCCAGCTCGGTGAGGATCTCGATGCCGGCGAATCCACCGCCGACGAAGACGAAGGTGAGCAGCCGGCGGCGCTCCTCATCGTCGTCGAGCAGCGAGGCCTCGGAGATGTTGTTGAGGACGTGGTCGCGCAGGGCGACGGCCTCTTCGATCCGCTTGAGGCCGATGGCCTCTTCGGCCAGGCCCGGGATCGGCAGGGTGCGGGCCACGGAGCCGGCGGCGAGGATGAGCTGGTCGTAGTCGAGCTCGAAGGGCTCATCGCCTTCTGGTTCGACGGTGACGAACTTGTCAGCGTGGTTGATCGACCGGACGTAGCCGGTGACGACCTCCGCGCCCTTGAGGTTGCGGCGCAGCGGCACGACGGCGTGACGCGGCTCGATCGAGCCGGCTGCCACCTCGGGCAGGAACGGCTGATAGGTCATGTAGGGGTTGGGGTCGACGACAGTGACCGTTGCTTCGCCGCGACCCAGGTTCTTCAGCAGATTCTGGGCGGTGACGAGGCCGAGGTAGCCGCCTCCGACGATGAGAATACGAGGACGCAGTTTGCTGTTTCGAATCAGTGCCATAGCCCCATACTAGCGACCGCGCCGAGGTTTGTGAAAACTTTCACTTTCACTCCGGGGGTGCTGCGGAACCCCCGTCAGATGGCCGCACACGCCGCATTCGGGCGATCCCGGCGGTGATGAGCGCGGTGCCGGCCAGCGCGCCGATGATGAGCACGGCCGGTCCCGCCGCCGAGGCGGTGGCCGGTTTGATCTGCGCCTTGCCTTCAGCGGAAGTCTCCTTGCCGGATTCAGCACCCGGCTGGGCCTCCTGCTGCGGTGCTGCGCCGCGGCGATGCATGGTGATCCAGTCGGCGAGTTCGTTTCTGGCTGAGGGCACGGTCTTCGGCACATCGGCGCGCAGGGCTGCCGGCGGGTCGATCCGGCCGTGACCGACGACCGGGTCGGGCTGCTCGGGTGTCGTCGTGCCGTCATGGCCGTCGACTGCGGCAGCGCTGGCGTAGAGCTTGGCGACGACCTCATCGGCGCTCAGCTCCGCGTCATCGCTGCGGATGAGGGCGGCGACGCCGGCGACGACGGGCGCGGCGAAGGAGCAGCCGTTGCCGGTGCCGTAGCCGCCGCCGGGCAGCGGGACGGGGATGTCCTCGGCCGGCCCCATGAGGTCGACGGCGATGCCCGGGGCGGTCGACTCCTCGCGCACGGTGCCGTCGGTGCCGAGTCCGCCGATGCCGACGACCCCGGGCACCGTCGACGGCGCCCAGGCTCTGCGCGCGCCCTGGGAGCGGTTGCCCACGCAGGCGACGACGACGACATCGTGTTCGAAGGCGTAGGCGAAGGCCTCATCCCAGTCCTGCTCCCAGGTGGGGTCGTCCCAGCCCAGTGACATGTTGACGACATCGGCGCCTTCGTCGACGGCCCACCGGAGTGCGGCCGCCGCCTGCTGCCGGGACGGTGGGGACGCCTCGGGCCGGTCGCTGCCGAGCCACATCGAGGCGGACAGCAGCTTCGCATCCGGGGCCACGCCCATCGGCCCCGGCCCGGTGCCGTTGCCAGCGATGACCCCGGCGACGGCGGTGCCGTGGTGGATGATCGCCTCACCGCCGAGCGGGGTGGTGCCG
Source organism: Brevibacterium otitidis (assembly GCF_042429315.1). Taxonomy (NCBI): domain Bacteria; kingdom Bacillati; phylum Actinomycetota; class Actinomycetes; order Micrococcales; family Brevibacteriaceae; genus Brevibacterium; species Brevibacterium otitidis. The sequence continues at coordinate 43,016 of NZ_JBHMAU010000022.1, forward strand.
TCGGCGCCGGTTTCGGAGAAGTCCTTGGCACCGGTGACGGTGCCGGTGAGGTTCTCGTGGTCGGCCTCGATGCCGGAGTCGATGACGGCCACGGTGGTCCCGGCGCCGGTGGTGGTCTTCCACATCTCGTCGATGCCGTAGTCCTCGATGAACCACTGCCCCGGCCCGGCCTCCGGTGCGGCGTGGGCCGGGCCCGAGGTGAGACTCACCTGGGCGAGGCTGCCGCCGGCGGCCAGCAGCAGTGCCGTGGCACCGGCGGCCAGCCGCCTGAGACGGCGGCGCTGGAGGGGAGGGCGGGAGGTGGGCATCGGGCTTCTCAGCTGTCGGTGGCGGTGCGGGTGGCGGCAGTGCCGGCACTGCGGTTCGTGCGGGAGGCGAGGCCGATGGCGATGCCGTCGAGGATGTCGGTCTCGCTGGCGTAGATCTCCGGGTTCGTGCCGGCATCGGCGGTGATACGTTCGATGAGGCGGGAGAAGATGAGCGCGCCGGAGCCGATGACATCGACGCGACCCGGATGCATGAACGGCAGACCAGCGCGCTTCTCGCGGGTCATGTGCAGCAGCTCCCGGCAGGTGGCGGCCAGCTCCTCGGCCGGCAGCCAGGCGGCGTGGATCGCCGCGGGAACATAGTCATCCAGTCCGAGCATCGCCGCGGTCACGGTGGTGATGGTGCCGGCGACACCGATGACGGTGCGCACACCGGCGATGTCGACATCTGCGCGAGCAGCGTCATAGGCGGCGTCGATATCGGCGATGGTGGCCGCCACCTCGGCATCGGTGGGCGGGTCGCTGTGCAGATGGCGTTCGGTCAGGCGCACGCACCCGATGTTCATGCTGTGCGCGCCGCTGAGCGCAGCACCGGCTGTCGCGTCACCGGTGACGAGCTCGGTCGAACCGCCGCCTAGGTCCATGACGAGGAACGGACCGGCCGGGGAGGGGTCGGCTGCGGCCTGCACGCCGACGGTCGCGCCGAGGAAGGACAGCTCGGCTTCTTCCAGCCCGCTGATGACCTCGGCCTCGACGCCGAAGCGCGCGCGGATGCCGGCGAAGAACTCCTCGCGGTTGGCGGCATCCCGGCTGGCGGAGGTGGCGACGAAGCGCACCGCATCCGGGGCGTGCTCGCGAATGAGCGCGGCGTAGTCATCGCAGGCAGCGAAGGTGCGTTCGAGGGCCTCCTCGGCGAAGCGGCCGGTGGCGTCAACGCCCTGGCCGAGGCGCACAATGCGCATCTCGCGCACCACATCGGTCACCGTCACCGGCCCGCCGTCGGCAGGAGTGGTGATGTCGGCGATAAGGAGGCGGATCGAATTGGTTCCGCAGTCGATGGCAGCAGCACGGGTCATGGCCTCAGCCTAATGGCTCTGCTGCCTTTTCTGCGGATGGCTCAAGGTGCCCACGCGCGAAGCGCGTCGACGTCAGGCGGCGCGGGCCCGCGGCAGGTGACTCACGCCTCGGCGACGGCCGGAACCCCGTCCATCATGGTGAGCGCCAGATCGCCGATCGGGTTGACGCCCGGCCCGGCGGCCAGGGCATGGCCGACGAGCGCATGGAGGCATTTGATGCGGGTGGGCATGCCGCCGGCGGAGAAGTCGTCGATCTCCTCGACCTCACCGAGCCCGGCGTCGAGGCCGATCTGCCTGCGGGCCTCAAGATAGGCGCGGTGGGCCTGACGGTAGGCGGTCTGGAGGTCGTCGTCAGCGGCGAGCTGTTCGCTCATCTGCGCCATGACACCAGCGGCTTCGAGGCGGGAGCATTCGGTGACATATGCCGGATGCGTCAGATAGAAGGTCGTGGGGAACGGCGTGCCGTCCTCCAGGCGGGGTGCGGTTGCGACGACGAGCGGCTCACCGGCCTTCGAGCGGGCTGCGACACCGACGACTCCGCGCGGGATCCGGCCGAGCTGGGCGCGGATGGTGTCGAAGTCTGCTGGGGTGCATTCGGTGATCATGGGCTCTCTTCTGTTGCGAAACCGACGGCCTTGAGAGAATCTACCAGCTCGATGTACCACGGCTGGTTGCGCACGGTGCGCTTCTCTGCAGCGCCGGCGGCTGCGCTTTCGGCGGCGGTCTCCTCCGCGGTGTCGTCGATGACGATGTAGACCTCTTCACCGTCCTTGGCGTAGTGGTAGTCCTCGCGGGCCCGCTGGGCGAGGTAGTCGGGATCCTTGAACTGCGCCTGGCGCTCCTTGAGGTCGGCGACCTCCTGTTCGGTGACCTCGATATCGCGCTCCAGGGCGGCGATCTGCTGGTACTGGGAGACGCCGGTGGAGATCGAGGGCAGGAACATCGACAGCAGCATCACGGCCACGATACCGAGGATGATGGTGCGGGCGGGGAGCCTGCGGCCGGCTGCGGTCGCGTCGATCTCTGTGCTGGAGAGGTCGACGACCGGCTGAACGCGCCTGGAACGCGCTGCCGGGGAGGTCTGGCTCTTGGCCGATTTGGGTTTGCGCGAGGCAGCGGCTTTCCGCTTGGCGACTTTGGCGCGCCGCTGTGCTGCCGAGGACGTCGGAGCCATTGCCACCTCATGAGCTGATCAGGGGAAGAAAGGTGCGTGTGGTTCTCAGTCTGCCCTCAACGGCTGCCGGCCACCGTCATTTGGCGCGGCGTGTTCGCATAAGCGCCGCGGCATGCACGCAACATGTGTGCGGCCTGTGCACCGCCTGCAGCCGGCCATCACGCACGAGGTGGGGCGCACGATCACGCGTGCACCCCACCTCGGGAACGGCTCAGCGAGCAGGTCAGCTCAGCGACCGGGCTCAGCGAGCAGGTCAGCTCAGCGAGCCAGGCTCAGTCAGTCGCAGCCAGCCTCAGTCGCGGAAGCGCGGGAAGGCCGCACGGCCGGCGTAGCGGGCGGCGTCGCCGAGCTGCTCTTCGATGCGCAGCAGCTGGTTGTACTTCGCCACGCGCTCCGAGCGGGCCGGGGCACCGGTCTTGATCTGGCCGGCGTTGGTGGCCACCGCCAGGTCGGCGATCGTGGTGTCCTCGGTCTCGCCGGAGCGGTGCGAGATCATGCAGGTGTAGCGGTTCGTGTGGGCCAGGGAGACCGCGTCGAAGGTCTCGGTGAGCGAACCGATCTGGTTGACCTTGACGAGCATGGAGTTCGCAGCACCGGACTCGATGCCGCGGCGCAGCCGCTCCGGGTTGGTGACGAACAGGTCGTCGCCGACGATCTGCACCTTGTCTCCGAGCTCGGAGGTCAGCTCGACCCAGCCGTCCCAGTCGTTCTCATCGAGGGGATCCTCGATCGAGACGAGCGGGTAGCGCTCGACGAGATCGGCGTAGTAGGCGGTCATCTCCGAGGCGGTCTTCTGCTGCCCCTCGAAGAGGTAGGCGCCGTCCTTGAAGAACTCGCTGGAGGCCACATCGAGAGCGAGCGCCACGTCCTTGCCGGGCTTGCGGCCGGCCTGCTCGAGGGCCTCGATGATGAGGTCGAGGGCCTCGGAGTTCGACTCCAGGTTCGGGGCGAAGCCGCCCTCATCGCCCAGGCCGGTCGACAGGCCGCGGTCCTTGAGCACGGCCTTGAGAGCGTGGTAGACCTCGGTGCCCCACTGCAGGGCTTCGCGGAAGCTCGCAGCCCCGATCGGGGCGATCATGAATTCCTGGATGTCGACGTTCGAGTCGGCATGCGAACCGCCGTTGAGGATGTTCATCATCGGCACCGGCATGAGGTGGGCGTTGGGGCCGCCGAGGTAGCGGTACAGCGGCAGGTCCGCCGACTGTGCGGCGGCGCGGGCGACGGCGAGGGAGACGCCGAGGATCGCATTGGCGCCGACGCGGGACTTGTTGTCGGTGCCGTCGGTGTCGATCATCGCCTGGTCGACGAGCCGCTGCTCTTCGGCCTCGAAGCCGGCGATGGCGTTGTTGAGGTCGTCGAGCACGGCGTCAACGGCCTGCTGGACGCCCTTGCCCAGGTAGCGGTCGGGGTCGCTGTCGCGCAGTTCGACGGCTTCGAACTCACCGGTCGAGGCACCCGAGGGCACGCCGGCGCGGCCGACGGCTCCGTCTTCGAGCAGCACTTCGACCTCGACGGTCGGATTGCCGCGGGAGTCGAGGATCTCGCGGGCGTTGGCAGCAATGATTTCGGCCACAGTGGTCTCCTTCAAGCCTTGGGACGTCAGCTACAGGGGGTTCGGCGGGTACACGGTCTACGCGATTCAGCTTAGCCGACGCGGGCAGGTGCCACGAGGGCGGCGCGCAGCTCCTCGACCGCCTCGGGGTTCATGCCGTGGGTGCGCAGATAGCCGGCCACTCCCCCGTACTCCGTGTCGAGGCGCTCCAGCACTCCGGTGATGAGCGCAGCCGGAGCCTGGGTGGCGGTCTCCGAGAGGTTGGCGACGATGCCGGCCTGGGCGAACTTCGAGCCGAGTGCGGCGAGGAACTCTGCGCCCAGATAGCGTTCGGTGGCGGTGTAGTCGTCGATGACGTGCTGCCGCGGCACGTCGATGAGGCTGAGGACGAAGGCGGTGAGCACGCCGGTGCGGTCTTTGCCGGCCGAGCAGTGGATGAGCACCGGGGTGCGCACCCGCGAGGCGATCGTCTCGACACCGGCGGCCAGGCTGGGGCCGAACTCGTCGATCATCGTCTGGTAGATCGTCGGCAGGGAGTGGTCGCGCAGCTGCAGGCGATCAGCCCGGTCGCGGTCAAGGGGATAGTAGCGGTTGCCGAACAGCGGCAGCGCGATGTGCTCGACATCGAGGCCGTCGAGGGCATCGGGGGCGCGGTGGACCTCGCGCTCCTCGCGCAGGTCGATGACGGTGCGCAGCCGGAGTTCGCGCAGCTGGGCGCGGGATTCATCGGTGAGGTTGTGCAGGCCGTCGGAGCGGTAGAGCACGCCGCGGGCCACGGTGCCGCCTGCAGTCGGCCAGCCGCCGACATCGCGGAAGTTGAAGGTGCCCGGGATCGGGATCCGCTCAGCTGTCTGCCTCATCTGTGCCATCTGCACCCTCCTGCCGTGCGCGGCTGCGTGCCTGTTCGACAGCCGCGGCCTCCGCCTCGGAGGTTACCCGACGCAGCGCGGCCTCTGCGTCGAGGCCCTGCGCATGGGCCTGCGCGACGAGTGCGAACAGCGCCCGGCCGAGCACCTGCTCCCCCGCCGCAGCGCCAGCCGCCGTTCCCGAGGTGGTGGTTGCCGTTCCCGAGGTGGTGGTTGCCGTTCCCGAGGTGCCGGCCGGCTCTGCCGCCGGGGGCGTGAGTTCGAGGCGTTCGATCCGGCCGAGCACCGACTGCGCGCGGGTGAGCGCCGGCACGCTGGCCGGCAGCGAGTCGAAGGACGCGCGAGCGGCAGCCGCCGCCTGCTCGGCAGGGTCCTGTGGGCCACCGCCCTGAGCAGCAGCCTCCTGCCGGGCGCGGCGTTCGGCGGCTTTGATCGCCTCGTAGCGGCGTTCGACCTCGGCGATGTCGACCGGTGCACTCGAGTCGAAGACGTGCGGGTGCCGGCGGATGATCTTCTGGGTCAGCCGCTCATCGATCCGGCTGATCGCCTCGGCCGCCAGCGGCTCGCCGGGCAGCTCCTCGTGGTCGTCCATCGAGGCGAGCGGCTGCCCGCCGGCGGCCCGCCGGTCGAGCAGCGCGGCGTGGAAGAGCACCTGGTAGAGCACATCGCCGAGCTCGCCCTCCACCTCGGCGGCGGTCTGCGCATTCGGCTCAGCAGCGTAGTCATCGAGGGCGCCGATGAGCTCATGGGTCTCCTCGATGAGGTGCTTCTGCAGTCCCGTATGGGTCTGCGCGGCACCCCACGGGCAGCGCGCGATGAGATAGGCGACCGCCTCGGCGGCGCTCATCGCCGAGGTGTCCGGGCGCTGCCAGCGGGGTTCCGTCACTTCCCGTCCCCCGCTTCGGGCCCGGCCTGCTCACCGGCGGCGTCTGCCGACCCGACCGGCGCCTCGGAAGCGGGCAGGATCGCATCGAGGAACTGGTGGACCCAGTCGATGAGCTCGCGGTCGACGAGGTCCTTCTTGTCGAACCCGGCCCCGGCCTGCGGTTTGGGCACCTGGATGGCCCGCAGCGCCGGCTTGATGAGCGACTTCGGGTACAGCCGCTTGAGGCGCACGATCTGCGAATCGGCAAGCTCCACCGGCGCGAAGCGGATCGTATTGCCCACCGACAGGATCTCCTGCACCCCCGAGGCGCGTGCGCGGATGCGCAGACGCGCGATCTCGGCCAGCACCTCGACCGCCTCGGGATAGGGGCCGTAGCGGTCGGTGAGCTCCGCGAGCACTTCGGCGATCTCCGCATCATCCGCGGCGGCAGCGAGCTTGCGGTAGGCCTCCAGGCGCAGGCGCTCGTGTTCGACATAGTCGGTGGGCAGGTGCGCGTCGATCGGCAGTTCGATGCGCATCTCCGCGACCTCCTCCTCGCCTTCGCCGCGGAAGTTCGCGACCGCCTCGCCGACGAGCCGGACGTAGAGGTCGAAACCGACGCCCTCGATGTGCCCGGACTGCTGACCGCCGAGCAGGTTCCCGGCCCCGCGGATCTCCAGGTCCTTCATCGCCACCTGCATGCCGGCGCCGAGCTCGGTATGGGCGGCCACGGTCTGCAGGCGGTCGTGGGCAGTCTCGGTCAGCGTCGTATCGGCCGGGTAGAGGAAGTAGGCGTAGGCACGCTCCCGGGAGCGGCCCACCCGTCCGCGCAGCTGGTGCAGCTGGGACAGGCCCATCCGGTCGGCGCGGTCGACGATGAGGGTGTTGGCATTGGCGATGTCGATGCCGGTCTCGACGATCGTCGTGCACACGAGCACGTCGTACTGCTTCTCCCAGAAGTCGACGATGACCTGCTCCAGGCGCTGCTCGCTCATCTTGCCGTGTGCGACGGCGATCCTGGCTTCGGGGACGAGTTCGGCGAGGTGGGCGGCGGTCTTCTCGATGTCCTGCGTGCGGTTGTGGATGAAGAAGACCTGACCTTCGCGCAGCAGCTCACGCCGGATCGCCGCGGTCACCTGCTGGTCCTCGTATTTGCCGACATAGGTGAGCACCGGGTGGCGGTCCTCCGGCGGGGTCGCCAGGGTCGACATCTCCCGGATCCCGGTCACCGCCATCTCCAGGGTACGCGGGATCGGGGTCGCCGACATCGCCAGCACATCGACGTTCGTGCGCAGCGCTGTGAGGGTCTCCTTGTGCTCAACCCCGAAGCGCTGCTCCTCATCGATGATGACGAGCCCGAGGTCCTTGAACTGCACTTCCCCCGAGAGCAGCCGGTGGGTGCCGATGACGAGGTCGAGGGTGCCGTCCTTGAGGTCCTGCTTCGTCTTCTCCGCCTCGGCTGCGGTCTGGAAGCGGGAGAGCTTGCCGACGGTGACCGGGAAGCCGGAGTAGCGTTCGGAAAAGGTGTCGAAGTGCTGCTGGACGAGCAGGGTCGTCGGCACGAGCACGGCGACCTGCTTGCCGTCCTGGATCGCTTTGAAGGCCGCACGCACCGCCACCTCGGTCTTGCCGTAGCCCACATCGCCGCAGATCAGCCGGTCCATCGGGATCGGCTTCTCCATATCGGCCTTGACCTCGTCGATCGTCGTAAGCTGATCGGGGGTCTCCATGTAATGGAAGGCGTCTTCGAGCTCACGCTGCCACGGGGTGTCGGGGGCGAAGGCGTGCCCGGAGGTCGCGCGGCGGGCCGAGTACAGGTGGATGAGCTCGCGGGCGATCTCCTTGACCGCCTTGCGGGCCTTCGACTTCGTCTTCGCCCAGTCCGAGCCGCCCATCTTGTTGACCGTCGGCGACTCCCCGCCGACGTAGCGGGTCACCTGGTCGAGGGAGTCCGAGGGCACATAGAGGCGGTCGCCGGGCTGGCCGCGCTTGCTGGGCGCGTATTCGATGACGAGGTATTCGCGGGTGTGGGACTGCGGGCCGCGGCCCATCGTGCGGGCGACCATCTCGACGAAGCGGCCCACGCCGTGCTGTTCGTGCACGACATAGTCACCGGGCTTGAGGTCGAGCGGGTCGACCTGGTGGCGCTTGCGGCGGGCGGGCAGCCGGCGCATATCCCGGGTCGAGGTGGCCGCGGCACGGCCGAGCACATCGGCCTCAGTCAGCACCGCGAAGCGCATCTCGTCGATGACGAAGCCGCCGTAGTCGGCGGCCGTCGTCACGGTCACCGCACCCGAGGTGGTGGGCTCGGTGAGATCCTCGGCGAACCGGGCCGGCACATCGGCGTCGGAGAACACCTCGACCATCCGCTCAGCCGGTCCGCGGCCTTCGGTGAGCACGCACACGTCCCAGCTGTCGTGGATGAGGGCGCGCACATCGGTGAGGATCGCCTCGACGTCGCCGGCGTAGCCGCGCGGCTGCCGGCCGGGGACTTCGAGGACGGTGTCACCGGTGGCTTCGGACAGTTCGGCGTCGCGGGCGAACCCGCCGATCTCCCACCACGGCAGACTGCGGGTGGCGGCCGCCTCGCGGGTCTCCTCCAGGGTGCGGAAGCTCGCCGGGGACAGGTCGATGGGCGCCTCGCCGCCGGCGGCAGCCGAGGTCCAGGCGGCGGCGAGGAACTCCTCGGTCGTGGCGACGAGGTCCTCGGCACGGGCGGCGACCTTCTCCGGGGCGGTCACGAGGATGCGGCTGCCGGCCGGGAGGGTGTCGACGAAGGACTCCATGCCCTCGGCGAGCACCGGGGCGAGGGACTCCATGCCTTCGACGGCGATGCCGTCGGCGATCTTGGCGAGCATCTCGGCAGCCTGCGGCAGCTGCGGGATGAGGTTCTGGGCGCGTTCGCGCACGGCTGCGGTCAGCAGCACCTCGCGGCAGGGCGGGGCCCACAGGGTGTAGACGGCATCCTCGACGGTCGGCAGGGAGCGCTGGTCGGCGACAGAGAAGGGGCGGATCTCATCGACCTCATCGCCGAAGAACTCGATGCGCAGCGCCTGGTCGTCCGTCGGCGGAAAGATGTCGAGGATGCCGCCGCGCACCGCATACTCGCCGCGGCGGGAGACCATATCGACTCGCGAGTAGGCGAGATCGGAGAGCTGTTCGGCCAGGTCCGCGAGCTCGACCTCATCACCGACCCTGAGCGACACCGGTTCGAGCTCGCCGAGCCCGGTGACAATCGGCTGCAGAAGCGCACGGACCGGGGCGATGACGACCCGCAGCGGATCAGCGCCGGGATGGCTGAGGCGGCGCAGCACCGACAGCCGGCGACCGACGGTGTCCGAACGCGGGGAGAGCTTCTCATGCGGCAGGGTCTCCCAGCTGGGGAACACCATGACCGAGGCGGCCGGCAGGTAGTCGGCGAGCGCACGTTCGAGGTGATCGGCTTCCCGGCCGGTGGCGGTGACGGCCAGCAGCGGGCCGGAGGCGGACGCATCGGCCATAAGCGACGGCCACAGTCCGGCGATCGCGCTGATGGAGCCGCCGGCGGCAGCGGTGTCGGCCAGTGCCGTCTGGGCAGCGCTGTAGGAGGTGTTGCTTTGCAGGAGGCGGGAGATTCCGGTCACAGACACGCGCCCAAGTCTACTCGGCATGGCCGGTTCGTGGGTGTCTGCGGCGGGCTGTCAGCTTCGCCTGGGAGAATGGGGTCATGAGCTACGACAACTTCGGTCTGCCCGGCGATCGCACCTCTGCCTCCCCAACAGGCCGTCGCGGCACCGGCCCAGCAGGTGCGGGTTCAGGGCTGTCGGCCCTCAGCGCGACCGTCGGCTCCCGGGTGCTGCAGCCGGCGCTGCTGCTCGCACTCATGTGGGTCATCGCCTTCGCCGACTTCATCCTGCCCGGCTCCTTCAACGGCCTCGGCGTGCGCTCCTGGAACCTCACCGGGCTGCTCGGTGTGGCGTTCGCGCCGCTGCTGCATTCGGGCTGGCCGCACCTGGTCGCCAACACGATCCCGTTCTTCGTCCTCGGTGTGCTCGTCTCCGCTGAGGGCATCCGCCGCTTCTGGTTCGTCACCATCACCGCAGCACTCGTGAGCGGGCTCGGCGCTTGGGTCGTCAACACGCCCGGCACCCTCACTGTCGGGGCCTCCGGCCTCGTGTTCGGCTACTTCGGCTACCTCATCATGCGGGCGGTGTTCACCGATTCGATCATGCGCCGGCTCATGTTCGGCGTCATCGGCCTGCTCGTCATCTTCCTCTACGGCGGTTCGATGCTGCTCGGCGTGCTGCCGCTGTACCCCGGCATCTCCTGGCAAGGTCACCTCTTCGGCGCGATCGGCGGCGGACTGGCCGCCTGGATCGCCGGTCAGCCCAGCTGGCAGCGGCTGAGCGGCGAAACCACCGCACCGCGCCGCACCGGCGGGCTGTACTGAACCAGCTCGCGCCGCGCCGCCGGAACACGCCAGCTTCACAACCGCTCCCCCGGCTCCTGCCGAGGCCGGCTACCGGGAGTGGTACTTCTGCTGGGTCTCCGTCAGCCCCTCGGTCACGAGCATCTCGACGGCATCGGCGAGATCGCTGATGAACATCGGCAGGGTCTTCTTCTCATCGGTGGTGAAGGGCCGCAGCACGAATGCCGCAGTGTCCATCCGGCCCGGCGGCCGGCCGACTCCGGCCCGCACCCGCAGATAGTCTTTGGTGCCCAGCGCTTGGGTGATCGACCGCAGCCCGTTGTGGCCGCCCTCTCCCCCGCCGCGCTTGAGCTTGATGGCGTCGAAGTCGAGGTCGACATCGTCGTGGATGACGATGAGGTTCTCCGGCGGGACCGAGTAGAAGTCGAGCAGTCCGCGGGTCGGACCGCCGGTGACGTTCATATAGCCGAGCGATTTCGCCAGCACCACCCGCGGCCCGGGCAACCCACCGGAGCCGAGCAGCCGGCCCATCGACGCAACCGCGCCGTGCTTGGTCTTCGTCAGCGTCAGGCTCATCCGGTCGGCGAGCTCGTCGACCGTCATCTGGCCGATGTTGTGCCGAGTGGGTGCATAGCGCGCACCCGGATTGCCCAGCCCTATGACAAGCCATGTCTGATCGGCCATCGCTGCCTTCCTCCGCTCCAGCCGCACCGGCGGCGTCCTTCAGCTGTCTACCGTAGCGATTCTGTCGGGCCGACGGTGCTTAGATCAGGCTTACTTCCGGCCCGGCGTGCGCCTGCCGGCGCGCCTGTCTGCGCTGCTGCCGCGCCCGAGGCGGCGTGCGCCGAAACGTGCGAAGGCGGCAGATCCTGCGCAGGATCTGCCGCCTTCGTGCAGCTGGTCAGCTGAGGGAGAGGATCACTCCTCTTCGCCTGCAGCCTCCTCGCCGCCGGCCTCAGCCTCGTCAGCAGCCGGGGCGCCGGTCGCAGCAGCGACCTCTTCGTCCACGGCGTCGGACTCAAGCTCAGCCTCAAGCTGCTCTTCGGACAGCTCGGCGGAGATGTTGACCATGAGCAGCTCCGGATCGTCGACGAGCTCCGAGCCCTCCGGAACGGCGACATCGCCGGCGTAGATGTGCTCGCCGACGCCGCGTCCCTCGATGCTGATCTCGACGGACTCCGGCAGGCTGGTGGCCTCGGCCAGCAGACGGATGAGCTGGTTGTCGACGGAGACGACGGTGCCGGGGGCGGCTTCGCCTTCGATGACGACCGGGACCTCAACCTCGATCTTCTCGCCGCGCTTGACGATGATGAGGTCGAGGTGCTCGATGTTGTGGGTCACCGGGTGACGCTGGATGTCACGGGCGATGGCCAGGCGGTTCTTGGCGCCGTCCGGGCTCTCGATCTCGAGCAGGGCGTTGGGCATCTTCATCGCCATCATGGTGGCGTGGCCGTCGAGGGTGAGGTGCACCGGGTCTTCGCCGTGTCCGTAGAGGACTGCGGGGATCTTGTCTTCGCGACGCAGACGGCGGGCAGCGCCCTTGCCGAAGTCGTCACGGCGTTCAGCGATGAGCTTGAAGTCAGCCATTTTCTTCTCCTTCGTGGTGTCAGCACCACGGCGGACGAGCCTCGTGGTGCGCCCTGCCCGGCACCCTGCTGCGGGGCCGTCGGCGCTGCCGCGCCGGAGAAGGGGCTGTACGAGAACCGCGTCGATCACGGAAACATGGGGTTTCCCTCGCCGAGGTAACAGACCAATGGTACTCAGCCGGCGCCTCGGCGGCAAAACGACCGCCGGCCCCGGCAGAACGAGCCCGGCAACCAGCAGAACGACTGCGGCGCCCCGGCTCAGGCCGAGGCGCCGCAGCGGATGCCAGCGCAACAGGCGGGAGTCAGATCAGTTGCCTTCGAGTTCGAAGAGGCTGGTGACCGAACCGTCTTCGAACACCTCGTGCACAGCGCGGGCCAGCAGCGGGGCGATCGAGAGCACGGTGAGCTTGTCGAACTTCTGCTCCTCAGCCAACGGCAGCGTGTTCGTGACGATGACCTCCGAGGCACACGAGTTCTTCAGCCGCTCGACAGCCGGGCCGGAGAACACCGCATGGGTCGAGACGATGATGACGCCCTTGGCGCCGGCCTCCATACAGGCGTCAGCGGCCTGGATGATGGTGCCGCCGGTGTCGATCATGTCGTCGACGAGCACTGCGGTGCGGCCTTCGACATCGCCGACGACGCGGTTGGCCTTCGTCTGGTTGGGCCGGTTGATGTCGCGGGTCTTGTGGATGAAGGCCAGCGGCACACCGCCGAGGGCCGAGGACCAGTTCTCTGCGACCTTGATGCGTCCGGCATCCGGGGACACGACGGCGAGTTCGCCGGGATGGTTCTGCTTGACGTAGTCGGCCAGGATCGGCAGGGCCACGAGGTGGTCGACCGGACCGTCGAAGAAGCCCTGGATCTGCGCGGTGTGCAGGTCGACGGCGATGATCCGGTCGGCACCTGCCGCACGGTACATATCGGCGACGAGGCGGGCGGAGATCGGCTCGCGGCCGCGGTGCTTCTTGTCCTGGCGGGCGTACGGGAAGAACGGGGCGATGACGGTGATCCGCTTGGCCGAGGCGCGCTTGAGCGCATCGACCATGAGCAGCTGCTCCATCAGCCAGTCGTTGATCGGCGCGCAGTGGGACTGCATGACGAAGACATCGGAGCCGCGCACCGACTCGGAGTAGCGGACGTAGATCTCGCCATTGGCGAAGTTGTAGATATCGGCCGGCAGCAGCTCGGTGCCGAGGCACTCGGCGACCTGCTCGGCCAGCTCCATGTTCGAACGTCCGGTGACGAGGACGAGCTCCTTCTCACCAGCAGCCGTGATCTTCTTCACTGTTCCGACTCCTTCTGCGCCTGCTGAGCAGCGTCGGCGGCCTCCGCAGCGGGAGTGCCGGGACGGTTCTTCACTACCCAGTCCTCAACATTACGCTGTGGGGCCACGGTGATCGCCAGCGCCCCCGGCGGTACGTCCTTGCGGATCACGGTGCCGGCCCCGGAATAGGCGCCGTCGCCGACGGTCACAGGTGCGACGAACATCGTGTCCGAGCCGGTGCGGCAGTAGGAGCCGATGGTGGTGCGGTGCTTGTTGACGCCGTCGTAGTTGACGAACACCGAGGAGGCACCGATGTTGGAGTACTCGCCGATCGTGGCGTCGCCGACATAGCTGAGGTGCGGGACCTTCGAACCGGTGCCGATCGAGGCGTTCTTCGTCTCGACGAAGGTGCCGATCTTGCCTTCGGTGCCCAGTTCGGTGCCCGGCCGCAGATAGGCGAAGGGGCCGACGGTGGCGTTCTCGCCGATGACGGCCAGCTGCCCGTGGGTGCGCACCACCTGCGCGCCGGCCCGCACCTCGGTGTCGGTGAGCGTGGTGTCGGGGCCGATGACGGCATCGGAGGCGATATCGCAGGCGCCGTAGAGCTGCACGCCCGGCAGGATCGTGGCGTCGGGGGCGAGGGTGGCATCGGCGTCGATCCACGTGGTGTCCGGGTCGACGACGGTGACGCCGGAGCGCATCCAGTGTTCGATGACGCGGCGGTTGAGCTCCTTGCCCAGCTGTGCGAGCTGGATGCGGTCATTGGCGCCCTCGACCTGCCAGAAGTCGTCGATCGCCCGCGCGGTGACAGTGCCGCCGGCGGCGCGGGCGATGCCGATGACATCGGTGAGGTACTTCTCGGCCTGGGCGTTGTCGGTGCCGACCTGGGCGAGGGATTCGCGCAGCACCGCGGCGTCGAAGGCGTAGATGCCGGAATTGATCTCGCAGATGCGCTTCTCGTCCTCGGTGGCGTCCTTCTCCTCGACGATCCGCGCGAGGTCGCCGGCGGCATCACGGACGATGCGGCCGTAGCCCTGCGGACGCGCCACCTCGGCGGAGAGCACCGTGACCGCACCGGAGCGCTCCTCGTGGAAGGCCACGAGATCCGTGAGCGTCTCAGCCGTCAGCAGCGGCACATCGCCATAGGTGACGACGACGGTGCCGGTGAGGTCCTCCGGCAGCTGGGTGAGCGCACATTCGGCAGCGCGCCCGGTGCCGGGCACATCGTCCTGGTCGGCGACGAGCACCTGCCGGTCGATCGCCTCGGCGATGGTCGCAACATGCTCAGCGACCTGCTCGCGGGCATGGCGCAGCACGACGACGAGGTGCTGCGGCTGCGCGCCGGCGGCGGCGTTGATCGCGTGATGGAGGAGCGAGCGTCCGCCGATCGGGTGCATGACCTTGGGCGTGGCGGATTTCATTCTCGTACCTGCACCAGCTGCCAGCACGATGACGGCTGCGGGGCGGTTGGCGGTCATGTCTCTCCTTCATCCGGTCGGCCGGTCCGACGCGCTCCGCCCATAGGATTCGAACCTATACTGCACGGCTCCAAAGGCCGGCGTGCTGCCATTACACCAGGGCGGATCATGCAATCCCGGCCCGCACGCAGGCTCCGGCACCGCGATCACTCCGCCACAATCTTGCCACTAGACTGAAGCCTATGGAAATTCTTCGCGATATTCTGCTTTTCCTCCATCTGCTCGGCATGGCGATCATCATCGGCGGCTATCTCGCCACCGTGCGCCGCCCGCATGTGATGCCGGGAATGCTCCATGCGGCCTACCTCCAGCTCGTCACCGGCCTGGGTCTCGTCGCCATCGTGGAGATGTCCGGCGACCCGACAGGCGTCTTCCACGTCAAGGTCGGCATCAAGGTGCTGCTGGCGATCGCCGTCACCGCCACCGCGTTCCTCGGCAACCGCAAGCAGAAGCAGGCAGCAGCCGCCGACGATGCCGCCCCTGCCGCCGGCTCCGCACCGAGCGCCGGGCTCGCCCACGCCACCGCCGTCTTCGCGGTCCTCGCGGTGCTCGTCGCCGTGTTCATCTGAGCGCGGACTCCGCTTCTCTCTGCTGCCGGTGCCGGCGCCCCATCATGGGGCGCCGGCATCTGCGTTCCCGAGCTCGCGGGCACCTTGGCGGTGTCAGAGCCGGTTGGTAGATTGCTAAGACCATGTCTTCACTCTTCGAGTTCCTCAACACCGCCCCGGATGCTCCGCCGCCGCATGCCGCTCTGCCGGAGATGCCCGTGCCCGAGGCGCCGGCTGACTTCGCTGACATCGCCCACCCGGCCGACGACCCGGGTGCCGATGATGTCGCCGGCGACCACCTCGGCGGCGGCGACATGGCCGTGGGCGCGGGGCCGGGTGCCGGCCACCGCCTCGGCGCCGGGGATCCGGCTGAGCTGCTCGACGGGCTGAATCCGGAGCAGACCGCAGCGGTCACCCATGCCGGTGCGCCGCTGCTCATCGTCGCTGGTGCGGGTTCGGGCAAGACGACGGTGCTGACCCGCCGGATCGCCTATGCGCTGCGCACCGGACGGGCCCACCCGGGGCAGGTGCTGGCGATCACCTTCACGAACAAGGCCGCCAAGGAGATGCAGGAGCGCATCGGCTCGCTCATCGGCCCGCAGGCCCGCGCGATGTGGGTCTCGACGTTCCACTCCGCATGTGTACGGATCCTCCGGCGCGAGGCGAAGACGCTGGGCATGAAGTCGAACTTCGCGGTCTACGATGCGCAAGATTCGCTGCGGCTCATCACGCAGGTCGCCCGCGAGGCCGAGGTCGACGTCAAGCGCTTCACCCCCAAGTCGCTGCAGCATCGGATCTCCGCGCTCAAGAACGACCTCATCACCGCTGAGGACTATGCCGGGCAGGCGCGGATGGACAATCCGGCCGACCAGGCCGTCGCCGAGGTGTACCGCCGCTATGCTGAGCGGCTGCGGCTGGCGAACGCCTTCGACTTCGATGACCTCATCATGGAGACCGTCTATCTGCTCGGCGCCTTTGATGATGTCGCCGCCCATTACCGCAGCCGGTTCCGGCACATCCTCGTCGATGAGTACCAGGACACGAACCCGGCGCAGTATGCGCTCATCCGGGCTCTCGCCGGGGCGGATGCCGATCATCTGTCTGCTGAGCTCACCGTCGTCGGCGATGCCGACCAGTCGATCTACGCCTTCCGCGGCGCGACGGTGCGCAATATCGTCGAGTTCGAGAAGGACTTCCCGCAGGCGCGCACGATCCTGCTGGAGCAGAACTACCGCTCGACGCAGAACATCCTCTCTGCGGCCAATGCCGTCATCGCCAACAATGAGGACCGCAAGGACAAGCGGCTGTGGACGGCTGCCGGTGATGGTGCGCCGGTCGTCGGCTGGGTGGCGGAGAACGAACAGGCCGAAGCGCAGTTCATCGTCGACCGGATCGATGAGCTCATCGACGCCGGCGACACCGTCTACAGCGACTGCGCGGTGTTCTATCGGACGAATGCGCAGTCGCGTGCGATCGAAGATGCTCTCGTGCGTGCCGGCATGCCCTACCGGGTGGTCGGGGGCACGCGCTTCTATGAGCGCAGGGAGATCAAGGACGCGCTGGCCTATCTGCGGGTGCTGGCCAATCCGGCCGATGATGTGAACCTCAGGCGCATCATCAATGTGCCCAAGCGGTCGATCGGCGATCGCACGGTCGCGATGCTCGGTGCCTTCGCCGAACGGGAGCGGGTGACGTTCTTCGAAGCTCTCGAACGTGCTGATGAGGTGCCGGGGCTGTCGAGCCGGGCGCAGGGGCCGCTGCAGAAGTTCCGGGCGCTGTTCGCTGATCTGCAGTCGACGGCCGAAGGTGCGCAGGTGGCGCGAGTGCTCGAATCGGTGCTCGAGCAGACCGGCTATCTGGCAGAGCTGCAGGCCAGCACGGATCCGCAGGATGAGTCGCGGGTCGACAACCTCGCCGAGCTCGTTGCGGTGGCAGAGGCCTTCGATGCCCGCAGTGAGAGCGCGAGCCTCGATGACTTCCTCGAGCTCGTCTCCCTGTCCTCGGATGCTGATCAGATCCCGGATGAGGAGGCCGGGGAGGTCACGCTCATGACACTGCACACCGCCAAGGGTCTGGAGTTCCCCACGGTGTTCCTCACCGGCATGGAGGACGGCAGCTTCCCGCACCAGCGCTCCTTCAACGACCCGGCCGAGATGTCCGAGGAGCGGCGTCTGGCCTATGTGGGTCTGACGCGCGCGCAGAAGCGTCTCTTCCTCACCCGCGCTGAGACCCGCAGCATGTGGGGGCAGCCGCAGTACAACCCGCCCAGCCGGTTCCTCGGTGAGATCCCGGACTCCCTCATCGAATGGGAGAACACCGGCACCCTGTCGGCTGAGGCGCTCACCGCCGCCTCCGGCGGGTACGGCGGCGGGTATGGCTCCGGTGGATACGGCAGCGGCTACGGTTCCGGCGGCTATGACTCCGGCGGTTTCGGCGGGAACTCCTCCGGCAGCGGATACCGCGGCGGCTCCAGCGACTCGTCCGGCTTCCGCGCGAGCTCGGCTCCCCGCCCCCGCTCCACCTCGGGCGCCTCACAGCAGCCGGGCACCGGGTTCCCCAACCGGATCCGCCCCAACCGCGAAGTCATCCAGGTCGCAGTCGGCGACCGGGTGTCGCATGACTCCTTCGGCCTGGGCACCGTCCTGGAGGTCAAGGGCAGCGGCGACAAGACCGTCGCTGTCGTCGACTTCAAATCACTGGGCACCAAGCGGCTGCTCATGCGCTACGCCCCGATCGAAAAGCTCTGAGCCGCACACACCGGCGCCGCCCGCAGGTCCAGCGTTCAGGTCCAGCGTTCAGACCCAGCCAGCACGCATGACGAGCCCGCAGGCATGACGAAGGCCCAGCACTCACGGTGCTGGACCTTCGTCCTGTGAGCGGGCAGTCGCGGGGACTATCCCGTCAGCAGAAGCTCATGTCACTCGTTGCCGAGGTGCTTGTCGGCCTGACCACGGCCCTGATTGATCTGGTCGTCGAACTTGCCGCCGGTCATATCCGAGGCCTTGTCCGCGACCTTGTCGAGACCCTGGTCGCTGACCTGCTCACCCTTGTCCGAGTTCATTGCGTCCTTAGCCTTGTTGCCGAGATCTCCGAGTCCCATGTCAACTCCTTTTCGGTGGTCGACGTCCGGCCTGTCTAGCCAGCTTCTGCTTTCAGCGTTTCAAAGCAGCCGGCAGCTGTAAAGGCCTTTCGGCGCTGAGACGGCCGAGTTCACATGGTTTTCACACCCAAGCGCGGACGCTCATGTGCACTTCCCCACCGGCCTCTGCCCGTACCCGCGCCGATGAGCGGCCGCGAGACCTGCTCGCAGGCCACGTGTCAGTGGGAGGGGACGAGAAGGCTGAGCCCGGCCAAAGCACAGGCGAGGATCAGGATCGTGATGACATCGGTGCGGCGCGGCCGGTTGACCCACACCTCGCCGAGCCTGCCGGGCAGCATCCGCACGATGGCGAGCGCGAACAGCCCGGCGGCCAGGGTGAGACCGCCGAGACGGAAGTTCACGAGCACCACACCAGAGGACACGACGATCCACAGCAGCGTGACGAGCAGCGCCCAGTCCCGCCGGGTGGGGTTCGAGTACCGCCGCTTCCAGTAGATCCAGCGTTTGGAGAACCAGTTGCGGCCGCGACCGCGCGGCAGCGGCCGACGCTGGTGGCGCGGCGGCTGCCGGGATGCGGCGGCTGCGGACTCAGTGGAAGAAATGGCGGGTTCCTGTGAAGTACATCGTCACCCCGGCCTTCTCGGCTGCGGCGATGACCTCCTCATCGCGGATCGATCCGCCCGGCTGCACGATTGCGGCCACCCCTGCGCCGGTGAGGACTTCGAGTCCATCTGCGAAGGGGAAGAAGGCATCGGAGGCGGCGACAGAGCCCGCCACCCGGTCGCCGGCGCGGCTGACGGCCAGCTGCGCGGAGTCGACGCGGTTGACCTGTCCCATGCCCACGCCGACCGAGGCACCGCCAGCGGCGAGCAGGATCGCATTGGACTTCACCGCCCGGCAGGCCCGCCACGCGAAGCTCAGATCGCGCAGCTGCGCCTCATCGGCGGCCCGTCCGGCGACCAGCGTCCAGTTGGCAGGATCATCGCCTGCGGCCTGGAAGCTGTCGCGGTCCTGGACGAGCACACCACCGGAGATCTGCCGGAACTCCTGCGCATCCGGCTGCCAGTCGCCGAGTTCGAGCAGCCGCAGGTTCTTCTTCGTCTGCAGGATCTCCAGCGCCTCCGGCGCGAAGGACGGGGCGGCGAGCACCTCGGTGAAGATCGGCTTGATCGACTCCGCCAGTGCGACGCTGACCTCACGGTTGGCGGCGATGACCCCGCCGTAGGCCGAGACCGGGTCGCAGTCGTGGGCGAGGCGGTGGGCTGCTGCGACATCGTCAGCCACGGCGATGCCGCACGGGTTGGCGTGCTTGATGATCGCCACGGCCGGTTCCTCGAAGTCGTAGGCGGCGCGGATCGCAGCGTCGGTGTCCTGGTAGTTGTTGTACGACATCTCCTTGCCGCCCAGCTGCCTCGCTCCGGCGATGCCGCCGCCGGCAGGTCCCTGGTAGACCGCGGCCGCCTGGTGCGTGTTCTCGCCGTAGCGCAGGCTGTGCTTCTTGACAGCGGTGGCGGCGAAGAAGTCACCGGGCGCACCTTCGTCCGCCAGCTGTTCGGCCAGCCAGCCGGCGACCGCAGCGTCATAGGCAGCGGTGTGGGCAAAGGCGGCAGCAGCGAGCCGGCGGCGGGCAGCGAGGTCGAAGCCGCCGGATTCGGCTGCCGCGATGACCTCGCTGTAGCGTGCCGGGTCGGTGACGACCGCAACGCTCGGGTGGTTCTTCGCAGCCGCCCGGACCATCGCCGGTCCGCCGATGTCGATCTGTTCGACGCAGGCGTCGAAGTCCGCTCCCGAGGCGACGGTCTCGGTGAACGGGTAGAGGTTGACGACAACGAGGTCGAAGGCGTCGATGCCGAGCTCGTCGAGCTGGCGCAGGTGGTCGTCCTTGCGGGTGTCGGCGAGGATCCCGGCGTGGACCTTCGGGTGCAGGGTCTTGACGCGGCCTTCGAGGCATTCGGGGAAGCCGGTGACGTCCTCGACAGGGGTGACCTCGACGCCGGCAGCAGCGATCTGCTTGGCCGTCGAGCCGGTCGAGACGATCGACACTCCGGCAGTGGCGAGTCCGCCGGCCAGCTCGCTCAGGCCGGTCTTGTCGTAGACGCTGATGAGTGCGCGGCGGATCGGACGTTGGGCTTCCACAGGGCTCTCCTCTTCAGGGGTCGGGTCCTCAGGCTCAGGATTCAGATGATGCTATCGCGGCGGCCGGAAGCCGGTGACATGCCGGCCGTCGACGTGCAGCTCACCGTCTGCCAGGTGGGTGATGAGCTCGACGAGCAGCCGGCGCTCGACCTGGCGGATGCGTTCGTGCAGGGTGTCCTCGGTGTCCGTGGGGGCGACGCGCACCGGTTCCTGGGCGATGATCGGGCCGGTGTCGACGCCTGCGTCGACGAGGTGGATCGTCGAACCGGTGACCGTCACCCCGTAGGCGAGCGCATCGCTGACCCCGTGGGCGCCAGGGAAGGACGGCAGCAGCGCAGGATGGGTGTTGATGATGCGCTGCGGGAACCGGGTGATGAAGTCGGTGCCGAGGATCCGCATGAATCCGGCGGAGACCACCCAGTCGGGCTCATAGGCGGCGACCGCCTCGGCAAGCGCGATGTTCCAGTCGTCACGGGAAGCGTGCTCGCCGGGAGCGACGACGAAGGTCTCGATGCCGGCGCCTCGGGCGCGGTCGAGGACCTGCGCATCAGGGCGATCCGAGCCGATGGCGGCGATGGTGACATCAGCGGCCGGTGCGGGCCCTGCGAAGGCGTCGATGAGGGCCTGGGTGAGGGTTCCCGATCCGGAAGCGAGGGTTACGAGGCGCACAGCAGACATTCTATGCCAGCCGCTGGTGCTGCCTGGCTGGGGCTGTGTGTCAGTCCGGCTGGGGCTGTGTGTCAGTCCGGCTGGGGTTGTGTGTCAGACTGTTGCGGTGAGCCCCAGCGAAAACAGACCCAGCACCCACGACCAGCGCCCGCCGTCTGACAAGAGCTCAGGCGAGGATGCGCTCATGATGAAGCGCAACCGCGAGGGGCTGATCTTCACTCTGCTGCTCGGCGCTTCGCTGCTGGCGTCGCTGTATCCACTGCCGGCGAAGCTGTTCTCCGGGGTGTTCGCGCTCACCGCGCTCGTGTGGGCGGTGCGCTATTTCCTCGCCGGGCTGCGCACGCGCAGGACCGGCAGCTGGGTTGTCATGGGCATCTTCGGGGCGCTGGCCAGCGGCTGGATGATCCTGCAGACGATCGGCATGGCTGTCGTCTACCCGCAGCAGAAAGCCTATGAGGAGTGCCTCGCCTCTGCGGTGACGGAGCAGGCCAGCGTCGAATGCCAGTCCGAGCACCGCGCGCAGCTGACGAAGATGATCGAGGAGCTCGGCACCAGCTGAGCCGCCGCCCTTCGCGTCGCCCCGGCTGCCGGGGCTGCGCTCAGTCCTCGTCCTCGCCGGCTTCCGCGCCCGAGGCGGTGGCCGCCTGCGCGCTGCGAGCAGCGAGGATGATGCCGTAGCCGGCCCACAGTCCAGCGCAGACGAGCCCGCCGGTGATGAGCGGGAAGCGCAGCGCATCGACGCCGAAGACCTCCAGGCCGCCGGGCCCGAGCGCGCCGGTGGAGAACAGCCCCCAGACGGTGACGAAGATGAGGACCTCGACGGTGGCGAGCGCGACAGCCGGCACATCGAGGTGCTGCCAGCGGCGGCGCAGCGTCACGAGCAGCAGCCCGAGGATGACGAGCAGCGCAGGGGCGGCGGCGAGGAAGCCGGGCGGATCCTCCGGGATCATCGCCAGAAGCGGCACCGCCGGCCGCGGTCCGGCTGCCGGGGAGAGCACCGAGGCGGTCTCGGTGGCCGAAAGCGCAACGCCGGCTCCGCTCAGCCAGGCGAGGGCGATCGCGAGGATGCCCGGCAGGTACAGCAGCTGCACAACGGACAGGCCGATCGCTGCGGCCACCGGCGCACTGTAGAGCTCGACGACGGCGCTGACCTCATCGAATTCGGTGACGAGGCCGACGGCGACGACGATGACGGCGAGGCCGGTCAGCGCCCAGCCGGTGCGCACCCGCACGCGGTGGGCGGCCGGCAGCGCCGCGGTCCACTGTGCGCCGAGGCGGGCCGCCAGCTGCTCGCTTTCAGCCGCCTGCGTGGGGTGGAGGCGCGCGCCGAGCACGATCGCGCTGGCTGTCAGCAGTCCGACGCGGGCGTAGCCGAGGACGCTGACGGCGACACTGCCGAGCAGGAACCCAAGGCCGACGGTCACGGCGAGGAACACCGCCGCGATCGACAGATAGGCGCTCAGCTGCGGAGCCCGGTGGGTTTCGAGCTGTCCGGCCTCCTGCAGGCGGGCGTTGGCGGCCAGCGCAGTCGAGGTGCGGGAGGCGGCGCTGCGCAGCAGCAGCCACACGATGAGGCACAGCAGGCTGGGCGGGAAGCTCATGACCGCTTCCCCGGGCTGCACGCTCAGTCCGGTGGCCGCGGCCAGCCCGGTGAACGCCCAGCTGGGGATCGCCGCCAGCGGCTGCTGTTCGGCGATGCCGATGAACCAGGCGATGGCCGAGAGCAGGAAGGCGATGGTGAGCAGCATGAGCAGCACCCGCACGATTTCGAGCACGCCGATGACCGCTGGGTGGCGTCCCAGGTGGCGGGGTCGGCTGGTCGGGCTTTCGGCTGCGGGGTTCACTTCTCCTATGGTGCCCGAGGTGGGTGTGAAGTGCGGAATATCGACACACCGCCGCTTGGCACTAAAGTAGACATGAGACTTCCTATCGTCGTGCCTGCAGGAGCTGCTGTTCCTGCCGGTGCCGACGCTGTTCCGAGCGCTGAAGACAAAGGTTTGAGCTATGAACTCCGGATCGACTCCTCCGCCGATGCCTCCCCAGCCGCCGCATGGACCCGGCGGCTCCAACGGCGGCCCCGCCTACGGCTCGGGCCCCTCGTACGGCTCGGCAGGAGCGCCCTCCTACGGTTCCGGCCCGTCCTCTGGCGCTGACTCCGGCTACGGCTCCGGCCCCACCTACAGCGCCTCGCCACCCGGACCGGACCCGGCTGAGTCAGCCGGCACCTCGGGCCCGGGCACTCCGACCGGCAGTGTCCCGCAGCCGGCACCGGCCCCCGGATACGCTGCCGCCCCGGGCGGTCCGGGCGCGCAGAGCCCGGCCGGCGATCAGCAGAAGCAGAAGAAGCCGAAGCTGCCGCTGATCCTGTCCCTGGGTGCCGTCGCCCTCGTCCTCGTCCTCGTGCTCGTCGGGTTCTTCGTTGTGCGCAGCGTCAATCACAACAAGTACGGCCCGGATCGGGTCGCCGAGGAGTATCTCAGCGCTCTCGAAAGCGGGAACATCGACGAGGCGAACAAGATCACGAAGGCGACCACGCCCGATGGCGCCAGCGAGAAGCTGCTGCTGCAGCAGATCGTCGACGGCTCCGAGCAGAAGATCACCGATGCGCAGGTCGTCGAGACGACCCGCGAAGGCAAGTCGGCGAAGGTGCACACGAAGTACACGATCGACGGCCAGCCCTATGACCTCATCCTCAACGCCACCAAGGAGGGCCGGCAGAATCTGTTCTTCGACAAGTGGACGCTCGAACCGCCGGTGCTGCCGACGGTGACGATGGAGGTCCCGCCGATCGCCGGCGCCACCATCAACGGCACTGAGTTCTCCCCCGAGTCCGGCCGCGTCGAATACGCTGTCTGGCCCGGCCGCTATGACGTCAGCATCCCGGAGAGCAAGTACGTCTCCGGCGCTGAGGGCAATGCGACCGTCGGCTTCGCCGATGCCGACAACCCGCAGAATGCGAGCATCTCGATGAGCGTCGAGGCCACCGACGACTTCGAGAAGGACGTCAAGAAGCTCGTCGAGGACAAGATCAAGGAGTGCGCTGAGGTCAAGAAGGCCGAAGTCGACGACTGCCCGATGGTCAACTTCCCGTGGGCTGATACCAAGGGCAAGGTGATCAACGACAAGGTCGACGAGAAGACGATCAAGCGCGAGATCAAGGAGATGCCGAAGATCAACGTGGTGCTCAGCCCCGACGGCTCCCGCGGTTCGTTCTACACGGACTACAAGAAGCCGGGCAAGATCAGCATCAGCGCCGAGTCGAAGGACCGCAAGCTGTACTGGCCTGAGGACACCCGGGATCTGGAAGCCAACGGCACGGTCGACATCGACGGCGACGAGCTGAAGGTCTCCTTCTTCTGAGGCGCAGCTGCCGGCGCGGGGCGGCTCCTGCGGTCCTCGCCTGACCAGCGGTGACAGCCGCCGTCTGCCGCCGCCGAGGCGGTGGTACAGTCATGGACTGTGAACGCAGACTCCTCCTCTGCTGCCCACCGCCGCGCAGCAGATCCGGTCATCGCCGCCTCGGGCCTGGCGAAATCCTATGGCGGCTTCACCGCCGTCGACGGCATCGACTTCACAGTCGAGCCCGGTGAGAGCTTCGGGCTGCTCGGACCCAACGGGGCGGGGAAGTCGACGACGATGCGGATGATCGGCGCGACCCTGCCGCGCACGAGCGGGCAGCTGAGCGTGCTCGGCCTCGACCCGAACGTCGACGGCCCGCAGATCCGCGCCAGCCTGGGTGTCGTGCCGCAGCAGGACAACCTCGATGAGGAGCTCTCGGTCGTCGACAACCTCGTCTTCTATGCCCGCTACTTCGGGTTCCCGCGCGCCTATGCAAAGGCGAAGGCCGACGAGCTGCTCGACTTCGCCAATCTGCGCGAGAAGCGCAGCGCCCGGGTCGATGAGCTCTCCGGCGGTATGAAGCGCCGGCTGACGATCGCCCGCTCGCTGGTGAATGAGCCACGCCTGCTCATGCTCGATGAGCCGACCACCGGACTCGACCCGCAGGCCCGCCACATCCTGTGGGACCGGCTCTACCGGCTCAAGGAGCAGGGCGTCACGCTCGTACTCACGACTCATTACATGGATGAGGCCGAACAGCTGTGCGACCGGCTCATCGTCGTCGACCACGGCCAGGTCATGGCCGAGGGCTCACCCAGCGAGCTCATCCGCCGGTACTCGACCCGCGAGGTGCTCGAGCTGCGCTTCGGCATCGACCGCAATGAGGAGCAGGCCCCGGCGCTCGAACGGTACTGCGAGCGCATCGAGGTGCTGCCTGACCGGCTGCTGCTCTACAGCGGTGACGGCGACGCCGCACTCGCAGCGATCCGGGAGGCCGGGTTCGCTCCGCTGACCGCGCTCGTGCGCCGTTCCAGCCTCGAGGACGTGTTCCTCAGGCTCACCGGACGGAGCCTCATCGAATGAGCACCGGTATCGACGCACCCGGCACGCATGCCCGCCAGCACCAGGCGGTGCGCCGGGCCGGCCCGTGGCTGGTGGCCGAGAAGCAGCTGCTGTTCTCCCTGCGGTTCATCAAGACGACCCTGGCTGTCACGGTGCTCACCCCGGTGTTCTACATCTTCTCCCTCGGTCTGGGGTTGGGCACGGTCGTCGACTCCGCCCAGCCCGACGGCGTCGGCGGGGTGCCGTATCTGCTCTTCGTCGCCCCGGCGATGCTGGCGACAGCAGCGATGATGTTCGCCGTCGAGGAATCCACCTACCCGGTGATGGCCGGGTTCCGGTGGAACCGCGGCTACTGGGCGGCAGCCGCCACGACGCTGACCCCAGCGCAGATCGCGCTCGGCGCGGCCCTGGCGACGGTCATCCGGGTCGCTGCGATCACGACGATCTACTTCCTCATCATCGCCGTTGTCTTCGGCGCCGTCCCGAACCCGCTCACCGGCTGGCTCATGATCCCGCTGGCTGCCGTGGGCGGGACTGCGCTCGGCTTCCCGGTCATGGCCTTCACCGCCACGCTCACGCGCGACTCCGGTCAGTTCGCGCTCATCCAGCGCGTCGTCGTCATGCCGCTCATGCTGTTCTCAGGCACGTTCTTCCCACTGGCGAACCTGCCGCTGTCGGTGCAGTGGATCGGCTGGCTGTCCCCGCTGTGGCACACCACCGAACTCGGCCGGCTGCTGTCGTATCACCAGCCGATGCCCGGGGTCATGATCGCCGTGCACCTTGCCTGCATCATCATCCCGAGCGCTCTCGGCCTGCTCGTGGCGATGCGGCTGTTCACCCGCAGGCTCACGTCATGACCGTCCAGCCGACACCCGGCCCGGGCCGCCTGCGGGCCTTCTACGCCGGCAACGCTAGGGCCGTCGCCGCCCGCGGCATGCAGGTCTTCCGCGGCAACAACTTCGTCCTCGTCGCCACCGGCGTGCTCGAGCCGATCCTCTACCTGCTCGCCATGGGCTTAGGGCTCGGCTCACTCATCGGCAGCGTCGACTACGCCGGCCGCACCATCTCCTATGCCGCCTACATCGCCCCGGCCCTGCTGGCGGCCTCAGCAATGAACGGCGCCGTGCTCGACTCCTCAGTCAACGTGTTCTTCCGCCTCAAACAGAGCCGGCTGTACGAGTCGATGCTCACCACCTCACTCGGACCGCTCGACGTGGCCCTCGGAGAGATCGTCATGGCCGTCTTCCGCGGCTTCCTCTACGCCTGCGGATTCGTCGCCGTCATGTTCGCCCTCGGCCTGCTCGACTCACCATGGTCGCTGACCGCCCTCGGCGTCGCGATGCTCATGGCCTTCGCCTTCGCCGCCATCGGCATGGGGATCACGAGCTTCTTCTCCAGCTGGTACCAGCTCGACTGGATCTTCGTCTTCCTCCAGCCGCTGTTCCTGTTCTCAGCGACCTTCTACCCCATCGACGTCTACCCGGCCGCCGTGCAGTGGATCGTCCAGGCACTCCCACTGTGGCACGGCGTCGAACTCATGCGCCTGACGATCCTCGGAGCAGCGACCAGCCCGGCCTGGATCCACATCGTCTACTTCGTCGGCATGATCGCCATCGGTGTGGCACTGACATCGACTCGGCTGCAGAGGCTGTTCCTGCGCTGAGTCAGACACCGACCGTCAGACACCGACCGTACGCGAGGCGGTGGGCCTGACTTCGCGCACGTGAGTTTGGTTTCGGAGTGTGTGGGGCTGTGACCTGGGGCTTTGTGTTCCAGGATGGTGGTTTTGGGATACTAATCGTGTGGCATTTGTGAGGAAGGTCCGGACTGCGTCAGGGGCGACTGCGGTCCAGGTCGTGGAAAAGCGCCGTGGGAAACTGCTGGTGATCAAGCATGTGGGCTCGGCGCATACCGATGCTGAGCTTGGCCTGCTGATGGATCGTGCCGACGAGATCTTGGTCGGTGATCAGGGAGTGCTCGATCTCGGGATCGNGGGGGTGTCGGATGTGTTGTGGTCGACGTTGGAAGCGGCGTACTCGAACCTGGGTTTCGACGTGCTCGGTGATGTGGTGTTCAAGCAGGTGGTGCTGGCCAGGCTGGTAGAGCCGACCTCGAAGCGCGATACGGTCCGGGTGCTGAGCGAACTCGGGGTGCCGGCCCCGCACGTGTCAACGATCTATCGGCATCTGGCCCGGGGGTGTCTAATGGGTTGTGTATGGGGGCCTGTCTGAAAGGATTTGTAGATGAGTGAAATTCATGAGCGTTGTGAGCGGTTGTCTGGTGCTGATGTTGTTGCT
>NZ_JBHMAU010000023.1:0-36823 GCF_042429315.1 Brevibacterium otitidis
GCTCACCCGAGCCCCTGATCGGCCTCGCCATGCTCACACTCGGAGGCCACCGCCCCCTCCTGCCCGGCCGCTGAAGACCCACGGATCAGTCAGTAGAGCCTGAAATCTGTGGCGTGGACTGACTTCCTCTCGTCAGCGCTGATCGTCATCGGCTTGCTGGCGACGCTGTACTTCGTCTTCGTGCAGGACCTGGGTGGCTTCGGCAGCTACGTCAACCGGCTCGACCCGGCTTTCCGCACGGTGACCGGCAAGCTGACTCCGCTGCAGATCCTGGGCTACTTCCTCCCGCTCTTCCTCTTGGTTCTTGGCGACCAGAACATGCACCAGCGCCTCGCCGCCGCGCAAAGCCCTGCAAGTGCACGCAAGGCTACCGGGCTGTTCTTCCTCGGCGCCGTATTCATGGTTGCACCGATCATCCTGCTGGCTTCGGCAGCGACGATCGTGAACCCATCGTCTGAAGCCGATATGGCGATCCTCGGACTTGCAGCAGGCGACTTCACACCTGCCGTCGTCGGAGCAACTCTCCTGGTGGCCGCCCTGGCCCTCATCGTCACCACCGGATCGTCCTACCTGCTCACCTGCTCGGGCAACATCGTCTACGATCTTGTGTTCCGTGGACGTCGCCGGGACGCTTCAGACGATCGCAGCCAGCTGCTCATCAGCCGAATCGCGGTGGCTGTGGTTGCCGTACTCGCCTTCGTCATGGTCCAGTTCTTCCCGACGCTGCTTGCGCTGCAGCTGTACGCCTACACCATGTACGGCGCCGCGGTGACGCCGACGGTGCTGGCGGCACTGTTCTGGAAGCGCGCCAGCGCCGCGGGAGCAGTGGCATCCATGCTGACGGGCGGCATCGCGACGGTCCTATGGGAGGTTCTCGGTTCCGTCGAAGAGATAGCTTCAGTGGTCATCGCTGCGCCGATCGCCATCATCGTGCTGATCGTCGTCTCTCTCGCAACGAAACCTGCCGCTATGGCCAGCCGCCCCGCCCGGGCATAGCAGCCGCAAGCACGCACAAGGCCCCGGCTGGAGGCTCGAAGTCTCTGGCCGGGGCCTGCTCGTGCCCCAATGCGCGCGGGTAACGTCACGGTCGGCGGTCAGCGCCTCGCCTATGCGCTGAGCGTCGGCCGGAGCCCAGACTGGCCCCGGCCGGCTGCGGCAGCCTCTGCGGTGACAGGAGTCACCGCTGGTTCAGGCGCAGTTTCCGCTCAGCTCACAGGAAGCTGACGAGGATGCTGGCGATCGCGATGGAGCCGGCGCTGACGGAGGTGAATCCGCCGACGAGCATCGGCGGCAGCATCGCATCGAGCAGCTTCTCGCGCTCGGCCTCATCGCGGCCGACGGACCGGGCGACCTCGTTGGTGAGCAGGTAGTCGGCGGGGAAGCCGTACATGGCTGTCAGGGCCACGGACATGCCCAGGGTCGGGCGCCATTTCAGCAGCTTGGTGGCGATGAAGCCGCCGGCGAGGATGCCGAGGCAGCCGACGGCGAGGATCGCGACCATCGGCAGCAGAGCGGCGATGACATCGGACATGGAGGCGGTCAGCAGCGGCGCCATGACGATCGCGACGACGCCGGCCATGGCGATGCCGAAGCTGGAGGACTTCTCCATGCTGCGCTCAGGGGTCAGGCCGATGGCCGTCGAGATGATGCCAAGCACAAGGCCGAGGATCGAGCCTGGGATGTGGGTTGGGATCGCCAGCAGGGTGGCGACCGTACCGCCGACGAGGATAAGGAACAGCACGAACAGCTCGTTGTTCTCCAGCATCGGCGGCAGGGTCACGAGCTTCTTCTTCTGCGCACCGGAGTCGGCATCGGCCTGGCGGGCCTTCGACCTCGCGGCCAGCTCGTCGAGTTCGCCGCTGTCGCGCAGGCTGAAGGCGAAGCGGCGCAGCAGGAAGTTCGTCAGCGGCATCGCCGGCAGCGACTGCATCATGAGCACGAGTGAGGGCAGGATGATGATCGCCGGGGCGACGCCGGCCTCGGTCAGGCCGTTCGTCGTCAGGCCGGTGGCGACGATGCCGCCGGCCAGCGGGCCGGCGCCGGCGACGAAGTGCTCGAAGCTGAACAGCGGGATGACGACGGCGGCCAGGGCGAGCACCGCCACGAGCATGCCGACGATGGCGATGAGCACCGACCGCCACTGTTGGATCATCGTCGGCAGCGGGATGAGCGAGCCCATGTGGAAGAGCAGGGGCACGACGAGGATCGAGTAGATCTGGACGAGCATCGACTGGTCGATGACATCAGCGGGAATGAGTCCGAGCTGCGCGAAGATGAAGGCGCCGAGCATCGCGACCAGCAGGCCGGGCACACGGGCCTTTGACCAGATGGAGACCAGTTCGCCGGCGGCGATGAATGCCAGGACGATGGTGGCGGCGAAGATGGGTTCCATGATGGTCCCTTTCGATGAGAGTCAGTCGGGTGCGGGGCGGAACGGGGGTGTCACATGCAGCCGGTCAGCCTGTGGGTGGGCCGGTCGGCGATCAGGATGACCGCCGGTTCAGGATCCGGTGTTGTGGGCGAAGGCGAGGACGGCGAGAGCGGCTGCCTGGTCGGCGAGCACCGCATCATCGAAGAGCACGCGCGGAGAATGGTTCACCTCCGCCGTCTCCGGGTCGACCTCCGGCGGGCTGGCCTGCAGGAAGCAGAACGTGCCCGGCACCTCGCGCAGCACATAGGAGAAGTCCTCCGAGCCCATGCGCGGGGTGTCGAGCTCGACGACGCGGTCGGCGCCGAACACCCTGGTGAGGGTGTCAAGGGCGAACCGGGTCTGCGCATGGTCGTTGACGGTGACCGGGTAGATGCTGTCGAAGGTGAACTCGGCCGTGCAGCCGTGCGCGGCGGCGATCGATTCGGCCAGCTGCCGGGCCCGGCGCGGGAACTCGGCGGTGGTCTCGGCTGAGAGTGTGCGCACCGATGCGCCCATCGATGCCGAGGGTGGGATGACGTTGACCGCCTCGCCGGCGCTGAGGTTGGTGATGGTGGCGACGACAGGGTCGAAGACGCTGAAGCGGCGGGTCACCATCGTCTGCAGGGCGGCGCAGAACTCGATGAGCGGCGGCACCGGGTCGAGCGCCTTCTCCGGCATCGAGCCGTGACCGCCCATGCCGTTGAAGGTCACGCGCATGATGTTGGCGCCTGCCATCACGGTCGCCGGGCGGGTGTTGAAGACACCGCGCGGTCCGGGCAGGACGTGGATGCCGAATGCGGCATCGGCACGCACTCCGGCGGCATCGAGGACGCCTTCGGCGACCATCGGCGCAGCACCGCCGGGGCCCTCCTCACCGGGCTGGAACATGAAGACGACATTGCCGGGCAGCTCTGCCTGGTGAGCTGAGAGCAGGCGGGCAGCGCCGACGAGTCCGGCGGTGTGCAGGTCGTGGCCGCAGGCGTGCATGTTCCCGTTCGTCGAGGCATAGGGCAGGCCGGTCTCCTCGACGACCGGCAGGGCGTCCATATCGCCGCGCAGCAGCACGGTGGGTCCCGGCTTCGCGCCGCGCAGCACCGCCGTCACCGAGGTGAGCGACTGCCCGGTGGTGATCTCCAGCGGCAGGCCCTCAAGGGCGGCGAGCACGCGCGCCTGGGTTTCAGGCAGATCATTGCCCAGTTCAGGGTTGGCGTGGAGTTCGCGACGCAGGGCGATGAGATCATCGGCGATGACGGCCGCTTCAGCTGCGAAATCGGGAACGGATGCGCTGGTGTTCGTGCTGGTCATGCTGCTCCTGCTGCTGATGGTTGGACTTCTGCTGCCAGGCATCTGTGACGCCGTGCCGCTGAAGTGCTTTCGTGCATGCTAGCGGCGCCTTCTGTCATGCGGGAGCTGGTTTCCCACGCAGTGAGACGGCCCCCGCCTCGGGCACGGCAGACGACCGCCACCTCGGGCACGGTGAGCGCAACACAAAGCCCCGGTCAGAGATCACGTGGATCTCGGACCGGGGCCCAGTCGTACCCCTATGCGCGTGGGCACGTCACGACCGGCGGCCAGCGCCTCGCCTGTGAGCTGGCGGCCGGTCAGCTCAGATATCAGCTAAGAAGCTGATGGGATTCTCGATGCAGTCGGCGATGAACGTGATGAACTCACTCGGTTCGCGGCCATCGCACACGCGGTGGTCGAACACGAACGACAGGTACATCACCTTCCGCACCGTCAGCTCGCCGTCGACCACCCACGGCCGTTCCTTGATCCGGCCGAGGCCGAGCATCGCGACTTCGGGCAGGTTGATGATCGGTGCCGATCCGTCGACGCCGAACACGCCGTAGTTGTTCAGCGTGAACGTCCCCCCGGTCAGCTCGGCTGGGTCGAACCGGCCGGCGGAGGCCTTGTCGACCTTGTCCCCGATCGCATCGCGCAGCTGCCGCAATGTCATCTCACCAGCGCCGTGGACGACCGGGACCATGAGCCCGCGCGGGGTGTCGGCGGCCAACCCGAGGTTGACGTCGGAGTGCACGCGGATCTCACCGGCGGCCTCATCGACAGACGAGTTGAGGATCGGCCACTTCTGCAGGCCAGCGGTGACGAACCGGGCGACGAGCGACATGACCGAGAACTTCTCGCCGTGCTTGGCTTCGAGTTGCTTCTTGGCAGCCAGCAGCTCGGTGGCGTCGACGTCGAGCCAGATCGTGGCCTCTGGGACCTCCTGCCGCGAGCGGGACAGCCGTTCGGCGACGACCTTGCGCAGCCCGGTCAGCGGGATGATCGTGTCCTCGCCCGAGGCGGTGGCTGCTGGTGCCGCGGCGTCGCCTGCCTGTGTGTCGGTGTGGGAGCGGCGGGCGATCTCGTCCATGACGTCGCGGCGCATGACCATGCCGCCGGGTCCGGAGCCGGTGAGCTCTTTGGCGACGAAGCCGTTGTCGGCGGCCATCTTGCGCACCAGCGGTGAGACGACGCGGGAGAACTTCCCCGCGCCCGAGGCGCCGGTCGCCTCAGCCGAGGCGGGTGTGGTATCCGGCGCGGCCGGAGCAGGTGCGGTGTCCAGCGCGGCCGGGGCTTGGGCGGCTGGCTGCGGCTGGGCGGCCTGCTGGCCGGTCTTCCGGCCGAAGCTGCGGCGGCCTGCGCGGGTTGCACCGGAGACCTCCTTGGTGCCGTAGCCGATGAGCACCGCGCCGGAGCCCTCACTGTCCTGGCCCGGCGCCGGGGGAGTGTCATCCCCGTCAGTCGAGCGCAGGGCGGTGCCCGGGACGACGTCCTCGCCGCCGGTCGGCCCCGCCTCGGCAGCGGCGCCAGCACCACCACCAGCAGCGCCAGGTTCGCCGCCGATCGTCAGAATCGCCTGGCCGGCATGCACGGTGTCGCCCTCGGCGAAGTGCAGGGCGGTCACGACGCCGGCGTAGGGGCACGGCAGGTCGACGACGCTCTTGGCCGATTCCACCTCGGCGACGATCTCATCGATCGCCACAGTGTCACCGACGGCAACCTTCCAGCTCACCACCTCGGCCTCGGTCAGCCCCTCGCCCAGATCAGGGAGGATGAAGTCCTGGCCGGTGCTCGTGTGTGTGGCGGTCACAGCTCCCACTCCCACTTGTCCAGGGCATCGAGGATGCGGTCGGGCGTGGGCAGGTAGAACTCCTCGAGCTTCGGGGCCGGGAACGGCACATCGAAGCCGGTGATGCGCAGCACCGGGGCGGCCAGCGAGGTGAAGCAGCGCTCGGTCACCCGAGCGGCGACATCGGCACCGTAGCCGCAGAACTGCGCGGCCTCGTGCAGCACTGCCGCGCGCGAGGTCTTGGCCACCGAGGCGGCGACGGTGGCATCGTCGAAGGGCGAGAGGCTGCGCAGGTCGATGACCTCGATCGAGACCCCCTCCTCGGCTCCGGCCTCAGCGGTGGCGAGCGCGGTGCGCACGGTCGGGCCGTAGGACAGCAGCGTGACATCGCTGCCCTCGCGCACCACCTGCGCCTCATACATCGAGGCGGTCTCGACCGGCAGGGTGAGCTTCGCCTTCGACCAGTAGCGCGACTTCGGCTCCATGAAGATGATCGGATCCGGGCTTGCGATCGCCTCGCGCAGCATCGAATACGCATCGGCCGGGTTCGACGGGGTGACGACGGTCAGGCCCGGAGTCGCGCACCAGTAGGCCTCCGAGGAGTCCGAGTGGTGCTCGACACCGCCGATGTCGCCAGCACACGGGATGCGGATGACGATCGGCAGCTCGATCTGCCCGCGGGTGCGGTTGCGCATCTTCGCCACATGCGACACGATCTGCTCGAACGCCGGGTAGGAGAAGGCGTCGAACTGCATCTCGACGACCGGGCGCATCCCGGCCATCGCCATGCCGACGGCCGTGCCGATGATGCCGGATTCGGCCAGCGGGGAGTCCCACACGCGCTCCGGGCCGAACTCTTCGCGCAGCCCGTCGGTGACGCGGAAGACGCCACCGAGCCGCCCGACGTCCTCGCCGTAGACGACGACGGAGTCATCGGCTGCCAGCGCATCGCGCAGCGCGGTGTTGAGTGCGGTCGTCATCGACACGGGGCGTGCGGTCGCCACGGTCGCCTCACCCGAGGCGGTGGTCGCCTGGGTGCTGGTGGTCTGGGAGCTGTTGGTGGTCTGGGCGTCGGTGGTCATTTGGGCGGTCATGACACCTCTTCCAGCTCGGCGGCCAGCAGGGCGCGCTGTTCGGCCAGGGCCGGGCGCTCATGGGCGTAGACGTGGTCGAAGATCTCCAGCGGGTTGCGCTCGGCTTCGGTGTTCATCGCATCGCGGACCTCGGCGGCGAACTCCTCGGCATCGGCGGCGATCGCCTCGACCGAGCCGTCGTCGAGCGCACCGACCGAGCGCAGATAGGCCTCCAGGCGGGTGATCGGGTCGCGGCGCTTCCAGATCTCGACCTCGGCGCCGTCGCGGTAGCGGGTCGGGTCATCGGAGTTCGTGTGCGCCTCGACCCGGTAGGTCAGGCCCTCGATGAGGGTGGGGCCGTCACCGGCACGGGCGCGGTCGATGGCGGCGGTGACGACGGCGTAGACGGCGGCGACGTCATTGCCGTCGACGCAGTAGCCAGGCATCCCGTAGCCGATCGCCTTGTCCGCCAGCAGGGTGGCGTTGGTCTGCTCGCGCAGCGGCACCGAGATCGCGTACTGGTTGTTCTGGATGAAGAACACCGTCGGGGTCTGCCATACGGCAGCGAAGTTGAATGCCTCGTGCGCATCGCCCTCGCTGGTCGACCCGTCGCCCATGAACGTCAGGGTTGCGGTGTCCTCGCCGCGCAGCTTGGCGGCCATGCCGAAGCCGGCGGCGTGCAGGCCCTGGGTGGCCAGCGGGGTGGCTGCCGGTGCGGTGCAGTGGGCGTTGGGGTCGAAGCCGCAGTGCCAGTCGCCGCGGAAGGCCGCGAGGATGTCAGACACCGGGATCCCGCGGGTGAGCAGGGCCGCGGAGTCGCGGTAGGTCGGGAACAGCCAGTCGGTGTCCTTGAGTGCAGACACCGCGCCGATCTCGCAGGCCTCCTGGCCGGCTGCTGACGGGTAGGTCGCCAGCCGCCCCTGGCGGGTGAGCGCGGTGACCTGGGCTTCGAAGCGCCGGGCGATGACCATCCGGCGGTAGAGCCGGAGCAGAACGTCGGCAGAGGGCATGCGCAGGCCATCAGGTGCCTGGGCGTCTGTCACCTGGCCTGCTTCGTCGATGAAGCTGATCGGGTGCAGCGACGGCACCTCCCTGGCGGCGTCGGCAGAGCGTGGAATGTCGATAGTCATGCATCCATCGTCCTGTGATCGCGATCACCGCACCAGCTGCAGGCGGCACTGCCAGACGGGTGGCCGCGCGACTGTGCAATAGCGGACGATCGCGTGTGCGAGCTCACGGCTGTTGGGACATTCGTCCGCCGTGCCCGAGGCGGTCCGCACCCGGGTGCCTGACCTCGCGCCGGTCAGCGGGCAGGTCCCGATGTGCGCCTGAGCTCACCCAGAAACGCAGCGTATGAGGCGATCGCTGCGACAGATCCGATGAGCAGGACGGCCTGCCCGGCCACTGCTGTCATGTCGACGATCGCCGGGGCCGGGCCTGGTTCGCCGGCGCTGTCCTGGATCGCATAGTCGATCGCCGAGATCCCGTAGGAGGCGGCGATGAGCACAAGTCCGAGCGCGAGCACACCGATGCACACGGTGAGGATCCGCAGGGCCGACCGGACGGATCCGGTGATCACTGGCTGTTGCATGGCGGGGTCCTGTGTGGGGATGAGGGGGTGCGGGGCATGCGCCCATCTCAGCACCCCATGCTGAGGCCAGCCTGTGACTGCACCTCCCACCACGCCCGAGCCGGTGGGCGCCTGTCCTCTCGGACGGTGCCCACCGCCTCGGGAACGGTGTGCCGGTGGCCGTCAGCCAGCAGCGGGTCAGACGTCGAGCCGGTTGCCGCGGGTCTCGCGGATCATCGACACGGCAGCGAAGCTGATGACGGTGAGCACCATGATGTACACGGCGATCGCGAGCGAGGTCTTGAACTCCACCAGCAGGAACTCGGCGATCATCGGGGCGAAGGCGCCGCCGAGGATCGCGCCGAGCGCGTAGCCGATCGACACGCCGGAGTAGCGGATCTTGGCCGGGAACATCTCGGCGTACATCGCCGACATCGGACCGTAGGACAGGCCCAGGCCGATGGTGAGGATGAACAGGCCGATCGCGTAGAGCCACACATTGCCGGTGTCGACGAGCATGAACGTCGGGATGATCGTGAGGAAGATGAGCGCGTAGCCGATCTGGAAGCTGCGCACGCGTCCGATCTTGTCCGAGATCGACCCGCCGACGAGCGTGAAGGTGAGCCAGCCGAAGGAGGCGATCGTCGTCGCCAGCAGCACCGGTGGGCGCTCCAGGCCGATGGTGCCGCCCTGGTCGAGGGGCTTGGAGGCGTAGGCGGCGAAGAACGCGATGACGAGGTAGCCGGCGGCATTGTTGGAGATGAAGACGAGGGCGGAGAGGATGACCTCCTTGGCGTTGGTCTTCATGAGGCTGGCGAGCGGGGCGCTGGCCTCGGCGCGGCGCTCGGCGAGCTCGGCGAAGACCGGTGACTCCTCGCACGAGCGGCGGATGAAGTAGCCGACGAACACGAGCACGATCGAGAGCAGGAACGGGATGCGCCAGCCGAAGCTGGCGAACTGCTCAGGCGTGAGCACACTGGAGATGGTGAACATGACGCCGGTGGCCAGGATCATGCCGACCGGCACGCCGATCTGCGGGTAGGCGCCGAAGATGCCGCGCTTGGACAGCGGGGCGTGCTCGACGGCGAGCAGGGCGGCTCCGCCCCATTCGCCGCCGGCGGAGAAGCCCTGGATGATGCGCAGCAGGATGAGCAGGACCGGCGCGGCGACGCCGATCGCGGCGTAGGTGGGCAGCAGGCCGATGAGTGCGGTGGCAGCGCCCATCATGATGAGAGTGACGACGAGCATCGTCTTGCGGCCGATCTTGTCGCCCAGGTGGCCGGCGACGACGGCGCCGAGCGGGCGGAAGAGGAAGGCCACGCCGAGGGAGGCCCACGAGATGATCTGGGCGAGCGCCGGGTTCGCTTCGCTCAGCGGCGCGAAGTATTGGGCGGCGAGGATGAGGCCGGCGGCCTGGGCATAGATGAAGAAGTCGTACCATTCGATGGTGGTGCCGACGAGGGTGCCGATGAGGACTTTGCGCTCCTCGCGGGTGGTGGCGGTGGGCCGCGTCGTTGCGGCCGAGGTGACGGTCATGGATCTGCTCCAAGGTCAGTGGGGTGGTGCGGTTGGTCGGTGGCTTGCAACGGCCGATTGGTGGTCGGCCGGAGGGTTGCCGCGGCTTGTGAGCCGAGTCGAAGCGGTCGGTCAGGCGGTGCCGTGGTGAGCACTGCCATTGCGGACAGCTCGCTGAACCGTCGTTGTCAGACTGTGCAGCCGATGCCTGACCGTTCGGTCAGTAATGGATGAAGCATAGGCAGATGCGGCGGCCGTTGGTAGGAGATCTCGTGAAGCGGGTCACATTCCGGACGGGCGTCCGGGATTGGTAACGTCAGGATGACAGCAGATCGGTGGCGGGAGGCGGAAAGGGGTGAGGCGATGGAGAGCTCGAGTGGCTAGACCTCCCTGGGGTGGGAATCCGGTGCCTGGAGTGCATGGAGAAGCCGGGAAACAGGCGGAAATGCCGCTTCGGAGCGCTTGGTCGCAAAGAGTGTTCAAACTTCGATGGTGAAAAGGCCGATTCTCCATCGAAGTTTGAACACTCTTTTGTGGCGGGCCGCTTTCCGGCGCCGGAACCGGCGATCCNCGGCCTTCCCAGCCCCAGCGGCCTTCCCAGCCCCAGCGGCCTTCCCAGCCCCAGCGGGCTCCTCAGCTGCCGGGGCGGTGGCCGTCGACTTCATCGAGGACGAGCAGCGAGCGGGTCGAGACGATGCCGGGGATCTCGTGCACCTGGCGCAGGATCACCTGGGACAGCTCGGTGTTCGACGGCGCGTTGACCGTCAAGAGGGCGTCGATGTCACCGCTGACGGCCTGTACCTTCTCGACGAAGGGCAGCGCAGCCAAGTCGTCACGGACATCGGGCCACGGGCGCTCGCCGATCTTGACGACGACGACAGCTGACACGGTCATGCCGAGTGCATTCTTGTCGATGTCGGCGGTGAAGCGGCGGATCGCGCCGGAGTCGATGAGAGCGGTGAGTCTGGAATGGGCTGCGGAGCGGGAGATGTGCACGCGCTCAGCCAGCTGGCGGATCGAGGCACGGGAATCAGCCACGAGGGCGGCGATGATCCTGCGGTCGACGTCATCGAGCTCGCGCGCCATATGCGATCCCTCCTGTCCGGATTGCCCAACAGCTTAGTACTCATGACAATAACTGACCGAACGGTTAGTATGAAAAATGTGCTGTCCGC
Organism: Brevibacterium otitidis; assembly: GCF_042429315.1. Taxonomy (NCBI): domain Bacteria; kingdom Bacillati; phylum Actinomycetota; class Actinomycetes; order Micrococcales; family Brevibacteriaceae; genus Brevibacterium; species Brevibacterium otitidis. The sequence goes on from NZ_JBHMAU010000023.1 coordinate 10,817, forward strand.
TCGCCCAGCGGGCACGACGACGACGTCGACCTCAGGAGCTGTCATGACCGAGATCCTCACCTCCTATGTCTGCGGGAAGTGGACTGCCCCCGCAGCCGACACCCCAGCCGCCCACTCCGCTGTGCGCACCATCAGCGACCCAGCCACCGGCACCGCACTGGCCGGTGTCTCCTCGGCAGGCATCGACTTCTCCGCCGTCGCCGCCCATGCCCGCGACACCGGCGGCCCGGGTGTCCGCGCGCTCACCTTCCACCAGCGCGGCGTCATCCTCAAACAGCTGGCCGTCTACCTCAACGAACGCCGCGAGCGCTACCACGCCATCTCTCTGACCACCGGCGCGACCGCCCGCGATGGCCTCATCGACATCGACGGCGGCATCTCGACGCTGTTCTCCTACTCCTCGGTCGCCCGCCGGCAGATGCCGAACTCCACTGTCTACCTCGACGGCGGCGTCGAGCGACTGTCGACGAACCAGACCTTTGCGGGCCAGCACATCTGCACCGCGCGCCCGGGCGTCTCCGTGCAGATCAACGCCTTTAACTTCCCGGTCTGGGGGATGCTGGAGAAGTTCGGGCCGATGTTCGCCGCCGGCCAGCCGGTCATCGTCAAGCCGGCCACCAACGGCGCCCAGCTCACCCACGCCGTCGTCTCCGACATCATCGAATCGGGCCTGCTGCCGGAAGGTGCCCTGCAGCTCATCTGCGGTTCGACCGGCGACCTCTTCGAGCACCTCGCTGAGCAGGACACCATCGCCTTCACCGGCTCGGCGGCCACCGCCCGCACCATGGCCTCTCACGCCTGCGTCACCGACCGCGGCACCCGTTTCTTCGCCGAAGCCGACTCGCTCAACTTCTCCCTGCTCGGCCCCGACGCCGCGCCTGGAACCGAGGAGTTCGACCTCTACGTCAAGCAGCTTGTCACCGAGATGACCGCGAAGGCCGGCCAGAAGTGCACCGCGATCCGCCGCGCACTCGTCCCGGCCGCGCACCTCGACGCCGTCGCCGAGGCGGTGGCCGACCGACTCGGGAACGTCACCGTCGGCAGCCCGCACGATGAGGCCACGCGCATGGGCCCGCTCATCTCTGCTGATCAGGCTGATGACGTGCGTGCTGCGATTCGCAGTCTGACAAGCGCCGGCGCCGAGGTGGTGTGCGGCTTCGACCCGGCCGGCGCCTCGGGCGAGGGAGCCGGCGCCTGGGGCGAGGGAGCCGCCTCGGGCGAGGGGGATGCTCTGTCCCCGGCCTTCGTCGCCCCGACCCTGCTCAAAGCGAGCGCCGATGTCGACGCCGTCCACGATGTCGAGGCCTTCGGCCCGGTCGCCACGCTCGTGCCCTACACCTCCCTTCCCGAGGCCGTCGAGATCGCCGCCCGCGGCCGCGGTTCGCTCGTCGGCTCGGTCGTGAGCCACGATCCCGAGGTGGTCCGCGAGGTGGTGCTCGGCACCGCGCCGTGGCACGGGCGCGTCCTCGTCCTCGATCGTGATGATGCGCAGGAGTCGACCGGTCACGGTTCGCCGCTGCCGACCCTCGTCCACGGCGGGCCGGGGCGCGCCGGCGGGGGAGAGGAGCTCGGCGGCATCCGCTCGGTGCTGCACTATATGCAGCGCACGGCTGTGCAGGGCTCCCCGGACATGCTCACCGCGATCACCGGCACTTGGGCACCGGAGGCGAAGCGCCAGACCGAGGGCGGCCACCCGTTCGGCAAGAACCTGAGCGAGCTGCGCATCGGCGACACGATCGTCGGCGGCCCGCGCGAGGTGACCCTGGAAGACATCGAGCACTTCGCCGAGTTCACCGGCGACACCTTCTACGCCCACACCGATGAGGAGGCTGCGGCGGCCAATCCGTTCTTCCCCGGGCGGGTGGCGCACGGCTACCTTGTCGTGTCCTTCGCGGCCGGTCTGTTCGTCAAGCCCGAGCCCGGTCCGGTGCTGGCGAACTACGGGCTGGAGAACCTGCGGTTCATCACGCCGGTCTCACCCGGTGACACGCTGACCGTGACGCTGACGGCTAAGCAGATCACCCCGCGTGAGACCGATGAGTACGGTGAGGTGCGCTGGGATTCGCTCGTGACGAACCAGAACGATGAGATCGTCGCCACCTACGACGTGCTCACCCTCGTGGAGAAGGGACCGACGGCCTGAGGATCCCCGGCGGCCTGAGGTTCTTTGACGGCCTGAGGCTCCCCGACGGCCTGAGGCTCCCGGCGGCCTGACGCCGCCTGCCTCCGCGACGCAATCACACCACCAGGGTGACTGCAGTTGTGGATGTCAGGTGACGCAGGCCCGCCTCAGCCCAGCTCGGTCGTGACGAAACGGTAGCCCATCCCCAGCTCGGTGATGAGGTACTGCGGGTGGGCCGAGTCGATCTCGAGCTTCTGGCGCAGGTGCGAGATGTAGACGCGCAGGTAGTTCGTCTCCGTGCTGTACTGCGGACCCCACACCTCGTGCAGCAGCTCCTGGCCGGTGACGAGCCGGTCGTGGTTGCGGGCGAGCACGCTGAGCACGCCCCACTCATTGGGGGTCAGGCGCACGAGCTCGCCGTTGCACTTCACCGTCGTCGCCGCGAGGTCGACCCGGATGCGGCCATCGGCGGATTCGATGACAGCCGGCGGCTTATCGGCCGGATCGGTGCGGCGCAGGGCCGCGCGCAGCCGGGCGAGCAGCTCACCGAGGGCGAAGGGCTTGGTGACGTAGTCATCGGCACCCCGGTCGAGCGCCTCGATCTTCGACTGCGCCTCGTGGCGGGCGGAGACGACGATGATCGGCACCTGCGACCAGCCGCGGATCCCGTCGATGACGTCGACGCCGTCAAGATCCGGCAGGCCCAGGTCGAGGAGCACGACATCCGGGGCGATATCGGCCGCCAGCCGCAGCGCCATCGCTCCGGTCGACGCGTGGCGGCAGGTGTAGTCGCGGGCGGTCAGATTCAGCATCAGCGCCCGCGCGACGGTGGCGTCGTCCTCGACGACAAACACAGTGGTCATGCTCCCGACTCCTTCTCCTCAGCCCCTGGGGTCTCATGTGCCGCTGGGAGTGCCCCCAGCGGGTCAGCGGGTTCGCTGTCGGACTCAGCGTCGGCGATCGGCAGCGTCAGCACCATGGTGAGACCACCGCCCGGGGTGTCCTCGGCGCTGAGCTGGGCGCCCATCGCCTCGCTGAGACCGTGGGCGACCGCCAGGCCGAGGCCCAGACCAGTGCCCGATGACTGGTCGCCGAAGCGCTTGAAGGGCACGAACAGCTGCCGCTTCTGATCGTCGCTGACTCCGCTTCCATAGTCTCGCACCCGCAGCAGCACCGTGTCGCCGACACTGTCGGCGTCGATGAGGCAGCGGGGGCCGCCGTACTTGCCGGCATTGCTCACGAGGTTGACGAGCACGCGCTGCAGCAGGCCGTAGTCGGCCACGATCAGCGGCAGCTCCGCGGCGACCTCGACGCGGGTGTCGGTCGGGCAGAGGGCGGGGCCCACCTCGAGCAGGGCGGAGCTGACGACATCAGCGACATCGACGCCGACGCGCCCGACGCACAGGTCCTCGGCCTCGATGCGGCTCATGTCGAGCAGGTTCGTGATGACGTTCTCCAGCACATCGGCGGAGTCCTCGATCGCCTCGAGCATCTCCGCGCGGTTCTCCTCGGAGAGCTCGATATCGGTCATGCGCAGGCTCGACACCGCGGTCTTGATGCCGGCCAGCGGAGTGCGCAGGTCATGGGAGACCGCCGTCAGCAGCGCGGTGCGCACAGCATTCGCCGCCCCCAGGCGCTGCGCGGCGATGCGCGTGTCCTGCAGCTCCTTGGCGTTGAGCAGGTGCAGGATGCGCCCGGCGTAGGCGTCGAGGATCTGCGACTCCGAGGCGTTGAGGGTGCGTCCCTTGAGCATGAGCCGGTGGCGGTCGTCGAGCTGCACGGTCTCGGTGGCGTCCTGGGAGCTGGTGAGGGTGCCGCCGGAGCTCACCACCGGCTCCCACACGGCGGTGTTCGTGGCCTCCGGTGAGGAGTCGGTGCTCAGTCGGCACACGCAGGCGACCTCCTGGCCGAGCGCCTCGGAGACCTGTGCGAGCAGCGCCTCGACATGCGTGCCCTCCTTGATGACCGAGCCGGCCAGTTCGGAGAGCAGCAGCGCCTGCGCTCGCGCCTCGGCAGCCTGTTGGGCCCGCCGGGCGGCGAGGTCGACGACGCCGGCGACCGCGGCGGCGACGACGAGGAACAGCCCCAGGGCGACGATGTTCTCGAACTGGTCGATCGTGAACGTCCCCAAGGGCGAGGTGAAGAACCAGTTGATGCAGGCTGTGCCGGCCAGCGCTGCCGTCACCGCAGGCCACCAGCCGCCGATGAGGGCGACGAACACGACCGCGGTGATGTACGTCAGCATGTTGAGGCTGAGCGAGACCTCCTCGCGGCCGAGCCCCAGGAACGACAGCGTGAGGATGACCGGCAGCCCGAATGCGAGGCCGAAGCCGATGAGCCGGCGGGAGATCGGCAGCGCACTGGCCCGCGGCGGGCGGATCGGGCGCTTGCCGAGCCCCTCCTGCGTGACGATGTGGATGTCGATGTCGCCGGAGCCGGCGACGACCGCGGTCGAGACGCCGGTGCCGAGCAGCCGCTGCAGCCACGGGGCGCGCGAGGCGCCGATGATGAGCTGGGTGGCGTTGGCGCCGCGCGCGAAGTCGAGCAGCGCCTCGGCGATGTCGTCGCCGGTGACCGTATGCCAGGTGCCGCCGAAGGACTCCATGAGCTTGCGCGCCTCGGTGATGCCGGCGAAGGTCGGCTGCCGCAGACCGTTCTCCTGCACGACGTGGACGGCCATGAGCTCGCGGCCGGCGGTGCGACCGGCGATGCGCATGCCGCGGCGGATGAGCGCCTGCGATTCGGGCCCGCCGGTGACGGCGACGACGATGCGCTCGCGGGTCGGCCAGACCTTCTCGATCTGCTCGTCGGAGCGGTAGCGGGCGAGGCCCTCATCGACCTTGTCGGCCAGCCACAGCAGGGCGAGCTCGCGCAGCGCTGTGAGATTGCCGGTGCGGAAGTACTTCGTCAGTGCCGCGTCGACCTTCTCGGCGCTGTAGATGAGTCCCTTCGCCAGCCGGATGCGCAGCGCATCCGGGCTGAGGTCGACGAGTTCGATCTCATCGGCTGCGCGCAGCACCGCATCGGGGACGGTCTCCAGCTGCTTGCGGCCGGTGATGTCGCGGACGACGTCGTTGAGCGATTCGAGGTGCTGGATGTTGACGGTGGAGATGACATCGATCCCGGCTCCGAGGAGCACATCGATGTCCTGCCAGCGCTTCGTGCGCACGCCCGTGGCCGCCGGCCCGGCGACTGCACCGGTTCTGTCGGCTGCGGTGCCGGGCCGCTCAGCTGCGGTTCCAGCCGTGTCAGCGGCCCCTCCCGAGGTGCCGGTCACCGTCCCCGAGGTGCCGGTCACCTCGGCGTCGGTGCCGGACCTGTCCGCCTCATCCGTTTCGATCTCGAGTGAGCTGCCGCCGGGTTCGGCTGCCTCCTCGTTGACGATCGTGTGGGCGAGCTCGTCGACGAGGACGACCTCGGGACGCCGCGCGATGACCGCATCGACGTCGAGCTCCTCGAAGGTGCCGCCGTGGTATTCGACGGTGCGCAGCGGCACCTGTTCGAGGCCCTCCACCAGCTTGGCAGTGTGCCGTCGGCCGTGCGTGACGATGATGCCGACGACGACGTCGCGGTTCTGCTCGAGCAGGCCGTGGGCCTCCTCCAGCATCGCGCACGTCTTGCCGACCCCCGGGGCGGCACCCAGGTAGACCTTGAGGGTGCCGCGGCGGAGGCTGCCGTCGGCGGACTCATGAGCCATGGATCTCCTTGAGGGCCAGGTTGAGCTTGAGGACGTTGACGCGCTCGGTGCCGATGAAGCCCAGGGCTGGGTGTGCCGTGTTGTCCTGCACGAGGCTGCGGACCTCGTCCTCGCTCAGCGAGTTCTTCTCAGCGACGCGCGCGACCTGGATCTCAGCATATGCCGGGGAGATGTGCGGATCGAGGCCCGAGCCGCTGGCGGTGAGGGCATCGGCCGGCACCTCCGAGGGATCGACGCCCTCGCGTGCGGCGATCTCCTCCTTCCGTTCGGCGATGCTCGCGGCGAGCTCCTCGCTCGTCGGACCGAGGTTCGAGGCGCCCGAGGACTGCGCATCGTAGCCGTTGTCGCCGGCCGCTGAGGGCCGAGACTGGAAGAGGGAGTCGTCGGCGGAGAAGTCCTGGCCGATGAGCTCGGAGCCGACCGCATTGCCATCGGCGTCGTAGATGATCGACCCCTTCGCCCGATGCGGCACGAGCTGACCGAAGCCGGTCATGGCGAGCGGGTAGACGATGCCGGTGATGAGGGTGAAGACGAGCAGCGCACGCAGTCCCGTGCCGACGGTGCGCAGGGCATGAGCAGATGAATTCATGGTGATACTCCTTAGCCGATGCCGGGGATGATGCTGATGACGAGGTCGATGAGCTTGATGCCGATGAACGGCACGACCAGGCCGATGAAGCCGAACCAGAACAGGTTGCGGGCCAGCAGCTGGCTTGCGCTCGAGGGCTTGTAGCTCACGCCCTTGAGCGCGAGCGGGATGAGGGCGACGATGACGAGGGCGTTGAAGATGACCGCCGAGAGGATCGCCGACTCCGGAGTGCTCAGCCGCATGATGTTGAGCGCACCGAGCGCCGGAACCGCGGTCATGAACATCGCCGGGATGATCGCGAAGTACTTGGCCACGTCATTGGCGATCGAGAAGGTCGTCAGCGCACCGCGGGTGATGAGCAGCTGCTTGCCGATCTCGACGATGTCGATGAGCTTCGTCGGGTCCGAATCGAGGTCGACCATATTGCCGGCCTCCTTCGCTGCCTGCGTGCCGGTGTTCATCGCCACGCCCACATCCGCCTGCGCTAGAGCCGGCGCGTCGTTCGTGCCGTCACCGGTCATCGCGACCATGTTGCCGCCGGACTGCTCCTTGCGGATGAGTTCGAGCTTGTCCTCCGGGGTGGCCTCGGCGAGGTAGTCGTCGACGCCGGCTTCTGCGGCGATGGCTTTGGCGGTCAGCGCATTGTCACCGGTGATCATGACGGTGCGGATGCCCATCTCGCGCAGCCGCGCGAAGCGCTCCTTGATGCCGGGCTTGATGACGTCGGTGAGGACGACGACGCCGAGCAGGCGCGTCTGCTGCTCCCGATGCTCGATGACGAGCAGGGCGGTGCCGCCGCCGCGCGAGACCTCCTCGGCGCGCTGCCGCGCCTCCTCGATGACGGCCGTGTCGACGCCGGACTCCTCCGCCTTGTGCAGCACCTCGGTGGCGGCGCCCTTGAGGATGCGGTGGCTGTCGGAGAGCTCGATGCCCGACACGCGGGTGCTCGCAGAGAACGGAACGAACACGGCTTGGGCGTACTCCGCCTCGGGAACGGCTGCCTGGCCGAGGGACTCCGTGGCCAGGGTGACGATCGAGCGGCCCTCAGGCGTCTCATCGGCCAGCGAGGCCAGCTGCGCGGCGCGGCCGAGCTCGTCCCTGCTCGTGCCGCCGACCGGGATGATGTCGGTGGCCTGGCGGTCGCCGACGGTGATCGTGCCGGTCTTGTCGAGCAGCAGGGTGGAGACGTCGCCGGCGGCTTCGACCGAACGGCCGGAGAGGGCCAGCACGTTGCGTTTGACGAGGCGGTCCATGCCGGCGATGCCGATCGCCGAGAGCAGCGCGCCGATGGTCGTCGGGATGAGGCAGACGAGCAGCGCGGTGAGGACGAGGAGGCTCTGCTCCGCGCCGGAGTACACCGCCATCGGCTGCAGGGTGAGGACGACGAGCAGGAAGATGATCGTGAGCACCGAGAGGAACACGGTCAGCGCGATCTCATTGGGCGTCTTCTGCCGTGCGGCGCCTTCGACGAGGCCGATCATCTTGTCGATGAAGGTCTCACCGGGCTTCGAGGTGATCTTCACCTCGATCTGGTCGGACAGCACCGTCGTGCCGCCGGTGACCGCACACCGGTCGCCGCCGGACTCGCGGATGACGGGCGCCGACTCGCCGGTGACGGCGGACTCGTCGACGGTGGCGATGCCGGCGATGACATCGCCATCACCGGGGATCGCCTGGCCGGCCGAGACCACGACGATGTCGCCGGGGGCCAGCTCGGTCGCCGAGATCTCCTCGATGCTGCCGTCGGCGGCCTTGCGGTGCGCCGAGGTGCTCACGCGGGCCTGGCGCAGGCTGTCGGCCTGCGCGCGGCCGCGGGCCTCGGCGACCGCCTCGGCGAAGTTCGCGAACAGCACGGTGAGGAACAGCCACGCCACGATGCTGAACGCGAAGACGCTGGGCTCGACACAGGCGAGGATGAGCGAGAACACCGAGCCGATCCCGACGAGGAACATGACGGGATTGCGCACGAGTTCACGCGGATTGAGCTTCTTGACCGCGACGGGCAACGCCGCGCGGATCTGCTCGCTGTTGAGAGCGCGAGTCTGTGTGGGGGTGTGCGCCATATTCAGATGAGTCCTTCTGCGATTGGTCCCAGTGCGAGAACAGGGAGGAAGGTGAGGCCGGTGACGATGAGCGAGGCACCGACCATGACTCCCACGAACAGGGGCCGATGGGTGGTGAGGGTTCCGGCCGTCTCCGGCGTGCGGTTCTGCTCAGCGAGGCTGCCGGCCAGTGCCAGCACCAGGCCGATCGGAACGAAGCGGCCGAGGAGCATCGCGAATCCGAGGGTCACGTTGAAGAACGGGGTGTCGGCGTTGAAGCCGGCGAATGCCGAACCGTTGTTGTTCGACGCCGAGGTGTAGGCGTAGAGGACCTCGCTCAGGCCGTGCGGGCCGGGGTTGAGGATCGAGTCCAGCGTCGACGGCAGGGCGATCGCCAGCCCCGTTCCGCAGAGCACGAGCACCGGAACGACGAGGATGTAGAGGCTGATGAGCTTGATCTCGCGCGGTCCGATCCGCTTGCCGAGGTATTCGGGGCTGCGGCCGACCATGAGGCCGGCGATGAACACCGACAGCAGGGCGACGACGAGCATGCCGTACAGGCCTGCGCCGACACCGCCGGGGGCGATCTCGCCGAGCAGCATGTTGAGGGTGAGCATACCGCCGCCGAAGCCGGAGTAGCTGGAGTGGAAGCTGTCGACGGCACCGGTCGAGGTGAGCGTGGTCGAGGTGGCGAAGAAGGAGGAGGCGACGACGTCGAGTCGGACTTCCTTGCCTTCCATGGCCGCGCCGGCCTGGCTGATGGCGCTGCCGGTGTTCGCCAGCTCCGAGGTGAGGGTGACGGTCAGCGAGATCGCGTAGAGGACACCCATGGCGCCGAGGACGGCCCAGCCCTGACGCTTGTCTCCGACCATGATGCCGAAGGTGCGCGGCAGCGCGGTGGGGATCATGAGGATGAGGAAGATCTCCAGCAGGTTCGTCCACGCCTGGGGGTTCTCGAACGGGTGGGCGGAGTTGGCGTTGAAGTAGCCGCCGCCGTTGGTGCCGAGCTCCTTGATGACCTCCTGCGAGGCGGTGGTGCCGGTGACGATGGTCTGGGTGTCACCGGTGACGGTGGTGACGACGACCGGGTCCTGCAGGGTCTGCACGGCGCCGGCGAGGATGAGCGCAGCCGCTGCGACGATGGAGATCGGCAGCAGCAGGCGGATGACACCGCGGGTGAGATCGACCCAGAAGTTGCCAAGCGTGTTCTCCTTGCGTGCAGCGATGCCGCGGATGAGGGCGATCGCCACGGAGATGCCGACTGCGGCGGAGACGAAGTTCTGCACCGCCAGGCCGGCCATCTGGGAGAGGATGCCGAGGGCCTCCTCACCGGAGTACGACTGCCAGTTGGTGTTCGTGGTGAACGAGACGGCGGTGTTCCAGGCCTGGTCAGCGTGCACAGGGCCCATGCCGAGGCTCAGCGGCAGCCACTGCTGGAGCCGCTGGAGCAGGTAGACGATGAGCACAGACAGCGCCGAGAAGGCGAGGACTGAGAAGAAGTACGTCTTCCAGCGCTGGCCGGAGCGGGGATCGACGCCGCAGACGCGGTAGATGACCCGCTCGATGCCGAGGTCCTTCTCCGTTGTGAAGATGTGGGCCATGTAGGCGCCGAGGGGACGGTGGATGAGCGCAAGCGCTCCGAGGGTGAGGGCGATCTGAGCCAGCCCAATCCAGAGAGGTGACATCAGAACCTTTCAGGTCGCAGAAGTGCGTAGAACATGTAGGCGATGGCAGAACCGGCCATCAGGAGGCCGATGATGTCGGCGGGGCTCACAGCTTCTCCACCCCTTGGCCGAAGACGGCGAAGGCGATGAAGACGCCGATGGTCAGGGCGATGAACACGATGTCCATGAAACCTCCGTACAGATGAACGTGTTGCGAGCTCTGCAGCGCACCGGCTGCAGTCAGCTGTGGTGCTCGCCTGCGTGGGCAGAGCACCTCTATGTCACACGTGAGTGCACGGTGGGACCGGCGGCTTTAGCGCCTTCTTGACACCCCGTGAAGGAGCTTTGACGCGCGTTTAACCCCCTGCTGCAGACAGCCGCAGGGGGTGTGATCCAGGCCGCAGTACGGCAGCCGGAAAGACGCCCTCCTCAGGGGCGCTGACATGCGGAAACGGCGGGGCGGGGCTTAGCCGCGCAGCCCTTCGAAGGCGATCTTCGCGACCGCCTCGGCGACGGTGGTGGCGTCACGATCCGGGCGCGGCCGGTACCACTCGGTCAGCGAGTTGACCATGCCGAAGAGCAGCCGGGTGATGAGGCCGGGATCGATGTCGCTGCGCAGGGATCCTTCGGCGATCGCCGCCTCGACGAGCGCCCGGGTGCGCTGATCGATCTCGCGGCGCTTCTCCAGCGCCCGGCGCTCCACCGCCGAGGTGCCGCGCACCCGCAGCAGCAGCGCCACCGAGTCGCGATAGTCGATGAGCACCTTGACGCTGCCGCGCACCACGGCATGCAGCCGCTGCTCGGCGGTGAGGTCGGTGCGGGCGTCCTGGGTGTCGATGACGGCGAAGAGCTGGTCGAGGCCGCGGGCGATCGCCTGCTCCAGCAGGTCCTCCTTCGACCCCACATGGTGGTAGATCGCCGACTTCGTGATCCCCAGCTCCCGGGCGAGGGTGTCCATCGACGTGCCGTGGTAGCCGCGCTCATTGAAGACCTCGATCGCGCGCTGAATGAGCGTCTCGCGGTCATAGCCGGGCCTGCCGCGCCGCTTGGGCGCCTCCGTCTGAGCAGTCATCGTCCCATCTTAGGTCCACCGGCAGGCCCGGCTGCGGTCTCGTCCCCTTCGCGGGACAGCGCCGTCCGCGTCGAGTTCGTCCCCCGACTCAGCGGATGTCCTCACGGCGGTCGATGATGCGCTTGAGCTTGCCGACCGAGCGCTGCAGCGTATCCGGGTGCACGATGATGACCGTCGCGGACACTCCGAGCGAATCCTTGATCCGGGCAGCGACCTCGCGCTCGAGTGCCTGCCAGGTGCTCGTCGGCAGGTCCGGGCGCGCCTCGACCTCGATGGTGAGCTGATCCATGCGGCCCGGGCGGGTGAGGACGAGCTGGAAGTGCGGGCTCAGCTGCTCGAACTCGAAGACGACCTCCTCAACCTGCGCGGGGTAGAGGTTGACGCCGCGGATGATGATGAGGTCATCGGAGCGGCCGGTGATCCGCGACATCCGGCGGAAGGCCGGACGCGCCGTGCCGGGCAGCAGGCTGGTGAGGTCATGGGTGCGGTAGCGGATGATCGGGGTGGCCTGCTTCGTCAGCGAGGTGAACACCAGCTCACCCTCCTGCCCATCGGGCAGCACCTCACCGGTGAACGGATCGACGATCTCGGGATAGAAGTGGTCCTCCCAGATCGTCGGGCCGTCCTTGGTCTCCACGCACTCCATCGCCACGCCCGGGCCCATCACCTCGGACAGCCCGTAGATGTCGACGGCATCGAGGTTGAAGGTTCGCTCGATCTCCCGGCGCATCCCATCCGTCCACGGCTCCGCGCCGCACACCGCGGTCCGCAGCGAAGTCTCGGCCGGATCGATGCCCTTGCGGGCGAACTCGTCGATGATCGTGAGCAGATAGGTCGGGGTGGCGGTGATGATCTCCGGTTTGAAGTCCTGGATGAGCTGCACCTGCCGCGGGGTCTGCCCGCCGGAGATCGGCACGACGGTGTAGCCGGAGCGCTCAGCACCGGTGTGCACGCCGAGCCCGCCGGTGAACAGTCCGTAGCCGTAGGCGTTGTGCAGCATCTGACCCGGGCGGCCGCCGGCGGCGCGCAGCGACCGGCCGATGAGCGACGACCAGCAGTTGATGTCGTCGTTCGTGTACCCGACGACGGTCGACTTGCCCGTCGTGCCCGAGGAGGCATGGATGCGGGCGACCTGCTCACGCGGCACGGCGAACATCCCGAACGGGTAGTTGTCGCGCAGATCCGATTTCCGGGTGAAGGGCAGCTTCCGGATGTCGTCGAGGCTCGTGATGTCATCAGGGTGCACGCCGGCCTCATCGAAGGACTTCCGGTAGTGCGGCACGTTCTCATAGGCCCGCCGCACGCTGGCCTGGAGCCGTTCGAGCTGCAGGGCGCGCAGCTCATCGACACTCATCCGCTCCTCGGCGTCAAGGGTCTGCGGGTCCGGCGCCTGCCCGAGGTGGCGGCTGGCTGCCGTGCCCGAGGTGGTGGTCGCGGAGGTGGGGGTTTCGGCCATGAGGTGAGGACTCCTTCGTCTCTGCGTCTGGGTGGGATGGGGGAGGATCAGCGGTCAGCCGGCGGGTTCGATGATGCCGATGCCGATGGCGATGGCGATGGCGCCGGCGGGGCGGGCAGGGTGCGGGAGCGGCCTCGGTAGACGGCGATGAGCTCCTCGCCGCGGAACACCTCGACGTCGTAGATGCCTGAGCGCCCGGTGGCCGCCACCCGCTTGCCGTGGGCAGTGAGGGTGTCGCCGGTGCGGCTCGGGCGCAGGAACGTGACGTCCCCGCCCGAGGCGACGGTCACCGAGCCGATCTCATTGCAGGCCATCGCGAAGGTCGTGTCCGCGAAGAGGAAGATGTAGCCGCCGTGGGTGATGCCGTGGCCGTTGACCATCGTCTCAGTCACGGTCATCGAGCACGTCGCGTGCCCGTCGCCGTGGTCATCGAGGGTGATCCCGAGGTGGCGGGAGGCCAGATCGTTGGCGTACATCGCCTCGGGGCCGGTGTGCTCCTGTCCGCCGATGAGGTGGGCAGCGGGCTGGGTGTCGGTCATGGGGGCTCCTCCTCGAGCACGCGGCGATTAAATGACCATTTGGTCATTAAATCTCCACCCTCGAGGACTGTGCTGTCAACCACACGGGCGAAATGTCTCAAGATCCGGTGAGATGCAGCGAGGGAATCTGAGTGTGATGCTAGCTGTAACTGCGGGGCGGTGTAGGTGCGGATCGGAAGGCTGTGGTGGTGACAGGCGAACGTGCGAACCCTTCGCGATGTGATCGGCTGGATTCGCGGCCCGGTTCTGACACTGTCCAAGAGTTTCAGCGGCAGGTGGTCTCGTGCGCATCAGTTGCGGTAAAATCCCAAGTAACATGACCGGTTCCGCTGCCCACTTCGGTGGGAGTCCAGGGCCGGTCTTCGTTTGCTGAAAAGGTGATCCCGCTAGTGACTCTGGCGAAGCAGTTCAAAACGTACGCAGAGCAGGTCGAGCTGCTGCGTTCGCGTGGGATGCGTGTCGATGACCCAGTTCGTGCCGAGCACCTTCTGACTCGGCTCAACTACTATCGTTTGTCGGGATATTGGTATCCGATGCGCCGCTTTGCCCCAGCCACAGGCGAGGCGCTAGACGAGTTCGTCGATGGCGCATCGTTCGACTTGGTTGTTGCGCTCTATGAGTTTGACGAGCGGTTGCGGCATGCTGTGTTCAACGACCTGGACCGAGTCGAGCTGGCCGTTCGAGCCATGCTCGGATACGAACTGGGGCGTATCGATCCGCTGGTCCACCTGTCCGTAAACCTCTTAGCCCCGCGTGCACGTCAGCGACGCAACGACGGCCGCAGTATGCATGAAGTCTGGCTAGGAAAATACACAGCTGCTTTGAAGGCTTCCAGAGAAGACTTCGTCGCTCATCACAAAGCAAAATACAGCGGGGATATGCCCATCTGGGCTGCAGTGGAAATTATGGTTTGCCTGCACTAGCTCGTGGTGGTGGTTGCGGCGCGGCTGACTGCGGAAGGACAGGGATGCCGGGGTGCGGATGAGTGCCGTGAGCATCGTCCCCGGCTCGGCCAGGACACAGTGGACGGCCAGCCAGCGCGTAGGACGCGAGGCGCACGGTCTCGACAAGCAAGGAAGCACAGCGCGCTGAGCTGCGCAGGCTATGGGCCGTGGGAGGAACGGAACGCCTGGAGGAGATTGGTGTTCCGGAATGGGTTCCGAGTCAGTTTCCGGATCGCGCCAACAGCAGGAACCTGGTGGGCGATTCGGGGGATCCGCCCACCAGGCTCCTGCAGGCCGATGAAGCCAGCTACTCTGCCCGACCATGGAAGTGGAGGCAACGGCCGGCTCACATCACCAGGTGGTGATCATTCCGTCCGCCAGGTCATTCTTGATCGATTCAGGGGCGCGCTTAGCGGGATCGCCGAACCCGCCTCCACCGCCAGATTGGCAACGGATAATGTCACCGGCCTTCACACGCAGGGCATTGGCCTTGAGCAAAGTGACAGCATCCGCGGTGCCCGGATTGATCTCGACAATGGGTGCAGCGCCTGCTTCGCCTCCCTCAGCTCCCCAGGCAGGGGTGACGGATCGTTCCCACCAGAGTGACAGTTCAAGCTCTCCGAGCATTTCGTATTCACGGATGACGCCGTTGCCGCCGCGCCACTGGCCTCTGCCGCCAGAATCTGGTCGAATCCGGTACTCGCGGACACGTACCGGGTACAGAGTCTCGACAACTTCGACTGGCAAGTCGCGCAAGGATCCATTGACATTATTGATCAGCGCTGTCTCACCGTCGTCGCCTTCCCAAGCGCCCCATCCACCAACAGTGGCCTCCAGCGTGACGAAGGGCTGCTGTGTTCGTGGGTCGGTGCCTGTGAACTGCACGATCATCGAGTCACCATAGCTGGCTGCGGCAATCTGTTGTGGAATCACCGGAGCGAGTGCCTTGACGACGAGATCGATGAGCATGCCCAATGAGGAGTAGTAGTACTGGCATGCCGCCGGGTCTTGCGCTGCCAACAGGCTGCCGTCGCGGACATCAACGCTGAGCGGAGCGAACGAACCTCCGTTGAGCGAGACATCTGGTGACACGATGAGCTTGTAGCCGACGCGTGCCGCAGAGACTGCCTGCGCGCGACCACAGTTCACAGGACCTTCCGTCTGGTCAGCTGAGTCAGTCAAGTCGATCAGCATGGTGTCGCCATCGACAACTACACGCACTCCCACCTTGAGGGGAACATCAAGGTTGACGCCGTCGTTGTCCAGCCAGCCTTCTGCGTGGTACTCGCCATCCGGAATGGCGGCAATGCGCTCGCGCTCGAGCTCCTCCGTCTGGCGGAAGATCTCGTTGCGAGCTTCAGTGATCTCGGCATCGTTGTAACGCGAGTAGAGCTCCGCGAGGCGTTTGGCTCCCATGCGAGCACAGGCCACCTGCGCTCGCATGTCACCAAGGGTTTCATATGGGAAACGGACGTTGAGCGACATGAGGCGCATCATGTCGGGCACCTCGCTGCCCTTGTGCACGAGACGCACTGGAGGGAAGCGCAGACCGTCCTGGTAGATGTTGGTCGAGTCCATAGATCCGCCCGGATCCTTTGAGCCCATGTCTACCCAGTGGGCACGAGACACAGCAAAACCCTTGAGCGAACCATCGACGAAGATCGGAGCGTAGACGGTGCAGTCGTTCAGGTGCGTTCCGCCAATGTAGGAGTCATTGAGAACCCAGACATCACCTTCCTCCCAGCAGTCGGCACCCAGCAGGTTTTCGGGCTCTTCAGAGTTGATTGTGGGCACGCTGATCGGGCAGGGGTGCTGGGGATAAGTATCGAGGTCCCTGATGATGAGTGGACTTTAACCCCCGCTGATCTCAAGGACCTCGACAATGCCCCATCCTACGTGTTCCTGCTCGACATCTCTGGACCGTTGCAGTCGCTGCGATGTCCTCCTCGGCCTCCCCGGACTGCACCTGACCGACGTCGATGCCACCGACACTGCCGTCGTCCTCGACATCGAGGCCTGCGACTGGCTGACCGGCTGTCCCGGTTGCGGCGTCATCCCGACCGGCCACGGACGCGTCACTGTGACCCTGGTCGATGCTCCGTCCGCTGGCCGTCCTGCCCGCTTGCGGTGGCGCGAGCACCGCTGGATCTGCCGCGAGTCTGCCTGCCCGGTCGTGACGTTCCTCGAGCAGAACCCGCAGGTAGCCGCCCCGCGCGGCCTGCTGACAACCCGCGCGGTCCGGTGGGCGATCCGTCAGCTGCGGTATGAGAACGCCTCTATCCAGGGACTGGCCCGCCAGTTGGGCACGACGTGGAACACCCTGTGGTCCCAGATCCGGCCAGTGCTCAACACCGCCGCTGACGATCCGGCACGGTTCGACGGCGTCGAGGTTCTCGGCGTCGATGAGCACGTCTGGCACCACACCGATCCGCGCCGGCGCGGACCGAAAGAACTCACCGGCATGGTCGACCTCACCCGCCACCGGCACCGAACCGCGCGTCTGCTGGATCTCGTCCCGGGACGCTCAGGCACCGTGTACAAAGACTGGCTCACCGCACGCGGGCCTTCCTTCCGCCAGGGTGTGCGGGTCGCGACGCTGGACCCGTTCCAGGGATACAAGAACGCGATCGATGACCAACTCGACGACGCCACCTGTGTGCTCGATGCTTTTCACATCGTGAAGCTCGCCACCAGCGCTGTTGATGACGTTCGCCGTCGTATCCAGCAGCAGACACTCAGGCACCGGGGCCGGAAGGGCGATCCGCTCTACGGCATCCGCAACCTTCTACGGGCCGGACGCGAACGCCTCACCGACCGGCAGCGTACGAGACTCGAAGCGGCGTTCGCTGCGCACGAGGACCACATCAGTGTCGAAGTCGCCTACCAGTGCGCCCAGGACGTGCGTGACATGTTCCACCAGGACACTCACGCTCAAGGGCGCAGGCTGGCCACCCGCGTGATCGAGGCCTTGCCGACGTGCCCGATCCCAGAGATCGCCAGACTGGGCAGGACGCTGCGGAAATGGAAGACGACGATCCTGGCGTACTTCGACACCGACGGTGCCAGCAACGGTGGCACCGAGGCGGTCAACGGGCTCATCGAGCTGGGCAGGCGGATCGCTCGCGGATTCCACAACTTCGAGAACTACCGACTCCGCATGCTGCTCATCGCTGGCGGCCTGGACGCATCAACCCACACTCAACTCTGAAGAGCCCGTAAAGGGACAGACTGAGAACTGAGACGCGCTTCTTGCCCAGCCGTTCCACCAACGCACCCCAGAGAAGCGTTCCGGGAACCATGCCGAGGGCTACTGCGCCGAGCGCGGTGCCAACCTGTGCCATCGAGATCTTGAAGTCCTCGGCAAGGTACTGGCTGACGTAGATGAGCCCGACTTGTTCCCAGGCCTCAATGACGAAGGTGATGAACAGCACGACGCCGACGACAGCGTGTGCTCTCTGCAGGCGCATTTGAGTAAACGCATCGCCTACGGTCAGTACGGGTTGCTTGAGAACGTCATTTTTGGGATGTGTCATGCGCTTGTCCCTTGAACGGAAAGAACTGGGTTCCAACAGCGCCAGTGCTGCTGGAAACATCGACTATCAAAGCGTTTTGATGAATCTAAAGTGTGACTCCTGTCATGTCAAGGGTTTGCAGTCTGCGTTCTTGGGAGAAGATGATCCACTTGTTGACTGCAGTCAGCGCCTCACTGGATCCGCTGAGGCCCGAGGGATTGGGCGTGCCGGTGTCAGTCCGCAGGGGAAGATGCTCGGATCCTGACGCTTGGGCTGACCTTGATCGGAGAATCCGGAGGAGCCGACCCGGCAATTCGCTTGGTCAGCAGTTCCACTGCCGTTTCGGTGAGCTCCTCGTGAGCGAGGTCCAGAGACGTGATGGATGGGACGGATGCTATCGAGTGGGTGCTGTCAGTCAGCGCCGCAAGGGACAGATCATCAGGAATCTTTAGGCTGAGCTGTTCCGCTGCCTCGATGATCTGTATGCCGGAGTTCGAGGATGCAAACACAAGGCCAACCGGCCTGTTGTGCTGTTGCAGTACTTCCACCGCAAAACTTCGCGTTTCCTCTGGGGTAGCGCCCTCGCTGAGGAGTCGAATCTCCGGCGTCTGGCCGGTCGATCCACACCATTCGCTGTACACGCGCTCAGCTTCCCGGTTCCATTGGTTTCCTTCGGTTCCTGGCATCAGGATGACATGTCGTCTATCTGGGCTTGTCGCCTCGAAGATGTCCTTCAGTCCTGTCTCATAGTCGATTTCGACGGTCCAGGGCAGATCCGTTCGTGCAGGGTCACGGTCGGCGAGGACGAACGGGATTTCGGTGCGTTCAAGAAAGCGAATGGTCTCGTCGTTCTCGTATGGGTGAGCCACGACGCAGCCGTCCATCGGAGGGACTTCGTAGGTGTCATCATCGAGCGCCGGGATGTGGACGAGTCCAAGCCTGCGTCTGAGGGCGGCAGTAGCCGCCGAACCAATGAGTCGGTTGAAGGTTTCCGCAACGTCGGGTGTGCCGGCGACTGCGAACCTGGGGCGAAGGATCAATCCGATCATGCCTGAACGTCCCAGCCTCAAGTTCCGTGCGTGGGCATTTGGAACGTAGCCGAGCTCTCGAGAGGCCGCAAGAACTCGATCGCGAGTCTTCTTTGAGATTGGGCGAGCGCCGGAGAACGTATGAGAAACCGTAGACACTGACACCCCGGCGGCGGCCGCCACATCGCGGATCGTCACTGCAGAGGGGGTCCTGCTGCTCTTCGCTGCGTCAGCTTTATCGCCAGCGTGAGGCGGTGTGTCTGTATGTCGTTTCTTGGCTCGGCCGGTCATGTCTTCAAGACTAGCCGGGCAGTATCGAAGGCCGGCTTGTGGCAACCGAATCGCGCGGTGAAGCGCTCGCTGGGATCTGCCGCGGAGTTCTTCTGGCCTCTATTGATTCCCAACGGCAGCCCGCGGGGCACTCACCCTGGCTGGGTGAGTGCCCCGCGGAATCGATCCTGTTGCCTCAGGGTGCGAGCGCGCCGGACCGGTCATCGCTGTGCGCGTGACCGCTGCGGCGCAGCACGGCTGCCACCTCTCAGTAGGGTTCGATCTTGTGCTGCAGTCCCGTGATCTCCGGCAGGCTTCCCTCGCTCTGGACGTAGGCCGCCATCACCTGCTGTGCCAGCACCAGAGGGAGGTTGTCCCCGCCGGTGAAGCAGTAGCGGCGGATGTTGTGCCCCCTGTCCTTGCCTCCGTCCTCGCTGTCTTTGCGCTCGGGCGCACTGCACTCCGTCTGGAAGCTGTTTCCCTTGCGCCATGCCTGCGTGAAGACCCAGGGGGACCTCTCCTGCTGGACGATGAGGAAACAGTCGTGCGGGAGGCTCACGAGCAGGTCGTGGATCTGCCCGATGGACTTCAGCCGCCCCACCACCATGCCGATGGGAAGATTGCCGATCTTGTAGATCCAGGATTCGGCAGGCTCCGGATCCGCGACGGCGAGGATGGCGGTCAGCTCATCGATGAGCGAAGCCGCCAGGGTGATATCGGTTGTCGTTGACATTATGTCCTTCCGTACATCTTGTGAGGCCGCTGGAAAACTGTCGAAACCGGCCGGCCTCGGAAGCTGGTCTCACCAGGTGTGTGTGCGGCGACCATGCCCCAGCGGATCACCCCTGGAAAACGGCGAGAACAAGCGGAACGCGGCGGTTGAGGCAGCCGGAAAAGCGGTCTTGCGTGAGCAGCGTCACCCGCGCTACCATTATCTGAACAAATGGTCAGTAATTCTGATCAGCAGAGGAGCAATGATGCAAACCGCAGACCGCCCGGCACCCGCGGCCGTGCCCACTCACGACGGCCAGCCCGACCACACCGAGGCGCAGGCTGAGTTCGACGCCCAGATCGCCGCCGAAGGCCGCATCGAACCCCGCGACTGGATGCCCGAGGCCTACCGCAAGACCCTCATCCGGCAGATCGGCCAGCACGCCCACTCCGAGATCATCGGCATGCAGCCGGAGGGCAACTGGATCACCCGCGCGCCCAGCCTCAAGCGCAAGTCGATCCTCATGGCCAAGGTCCAGGACGAAGCCGGCCACGGCCTGTACCTCTACTCGGCCGCCGAGACCCTCGGCATCGACCGCTCGACGATGACCGAGCAGCTTATCGAGGGCACCGCCCGCTACTCCTCGATCTTCAACTACCCGACTCCCACCTGGGCGGACATGGGTGCGATCGGCTGGCTCGTCGACGGCGCCGCGATCTGCAACCAGGTGCCGCTGTGCCGCGCCTCCTACGGCCCGTATGCCCGAGCGATGGTGCGCATCTGCAAGGAGGAGTCCTTCCATCAGCGCCAGGGATTCGAGATCCTCTACGAACTCTCCCACGGCACCGAAGCGCAGAAGGCCATGGCTCAGGACGCCGTCAACCGCTGGTGGTGGCCTTCGCTCATGATGTTCGGCCCGCCGGATGCCGAATCGCCGAACTCGGCACAGTCGATGGCGTGGAAGATCAAGCGCTTCTCCAATGACGAGTTGCGCCAGCGCTTCGTCGACATGACCGTCCCCCAGGCCGAGCACCTCGGCCTCACCCTGCCGGACCCGGACCTCAAGTGGAACGAGGAGCGGGGGCACTACGACTTCGGCGAAATCGACTGGACGGAGTTCAAGGAAGTCCTCAAGGGCCGCGGCCCCTGCAACCACCTGCGGATCGCCAACCGCAAGTCCGCCCACGAGAACGGCGCCTGGGTCCGCGAAGCCGCCAGCGTCTACGCCGCCAAGCAGGCGCAGCGCGCCGCCGACGCCTACCAGGAGGCCAGCTGAGATGACGAACCCGACCACCGCCTCGGGCGCGGAGCAGAACGCCACCGGCACGCCGACCGGCGGCTGGCCGCTGTGGGAGGTCTTCATCCGCTCCAACCGCGGGCTCTCCCACGTCCACGCCGGCTCCCTGCACGCCGCCGATGCGCGCATGGCCCTGGCCAACGCGCGCGACCTCTACACCCGCCGCAGCGAAGGCGTGTCCCTGTGGGTCGTGCCAAGCGAGCAGATCACCGCCTCGGAACCGGACTCGAAGGACTCCTACTTCGAACCGGCTGCCGACAAGGTCTACCGCCACCCGACCTTCTACACCCGCGCCGAGGGGGTGCCGCACCTGTGAGCACCGAACCCCTCAACCCGCAGGCCGAGCCCGAGGCGCCGGCCACCGACGTTGCCGAGGCGCCCACTGCCGAGGCCGTCCCGGCGGCCACCGGCATGCCGACGGTCGGCGATGAGCTCGTCGTCGACCCGCTGCTGCCCGGCGCCGGGGTGCCGCTGACGGCCACCATCACGACCGTGCCGCGCGAGGACGTCGCCCGCTACGCCCTCGCCCTCGGCGACGACGCCCTCATCACCGCCCAGCGCCTCGGCGAGCTCGTCGCCAAGGGCCCGGAGCTCGAAGAGGACATTGCGCTGACGAACATCGCCCTCGACCAGCTCGGTGCGGCGCGCATGTTCCTGCAGTACGCCGGCCGCGGCCTCGGCAAGACTGAGGACGACCTCGCCTACTTCCGCGACGAAGCCGAGTTCCGCTCCTGCGGGCTCGTCGAGCAGCCCAACGGCGACTTCGGGCAGACGATCGCCAAGGTGCTGCTCACCAGCCTCTACCAGCAGCTGCTCTACCGCGGCCTGCTCGACTCCGCCGATGAGTTCCTCGCCGCCGTGGCCGCGAAGTCGCTCAAGGAGGTCGACTACCACGTCGAGCACGCGACCATGTGGACGCTGCGCCTGGGCGACGGCACCGAGGAGTCCCACCAACGCATGCAGGCCGGCATCGACGTGATGTGGCCGTACCTCGAGGAGCTCTTCGACGACAGCGGCTGGGCCGAGCTCGTCGAGACCGGTGTCGCCGTCAGCGCCGCCGGGCTGCGCGAGGAGTACCACGCCCGGCTTGCTGAGATCCTTCAGACCGCCACGCTCACCGCGCCCGAGGTGCCGCCGGCCCGCGGCCGGGGACGCTCCGGTCTGCACTCGCCGCACCTGGGCTACATCCTCGCCGAGATGCAGGTGCTTGCCCGCCAGCATCCCGGCGTCACCTGGTGAGGAGGACGCCTGTGATGACCGCCGAGACCCCCGCTCCGCCCATGGAGCCGGCCGAGATCGCCGAGGCGATCGTGCGTGCCGTGCGCGGCGTGTGCGATCCGGAGATCCCGGTGCTCACGATCGAGGACCTGGGGATCCTGCGCGCCGTCGAGGTCGTGCCCGCTGCCGAGGTGGCTGAAACCGCCGAGGCGAGCGTGCCTGGCGTCGACGACGGGCTGCACGCCCATGTCGTCATCACCCCGACCTACTCCGGCTGCCCGGCGATGGAGACGATCCGCGCCGACGTCCAGCGCGCCGGCCGCGATGCCGGTGCGGAC
Organism: Brevibacterium otitidis; assembly: GCF_042429315.1. Taxonomy (NCBI): domain Bacteria; kingdom Bacillati; phylum Actinomycetota; class Actinomycetes; order Micrococcales; family Brevibacteriaceae; genus Brevibacterium; species Brevibacterium otitidis. The sequence continues at coordinate 33,317 of NZ_JBHMAU010000023.1, forward strand.
AGCGTCGACGTCGAACTCGTGTTCTCTCCGGCCTGGACGACCGACTGGATGAGCGAAGAGGGCAAGGCCAAGCTGTCGGAGTACGGCATCGCCCCGCCCACCGGCAGGGCCGCCGCCGGCCCGGTCGGGCTGAGCCTGGCCGTCAAATGCCCGCTGTGCCACTCGCTCAACACCGCTGAACTCTCCCGCTTCGGCTCGACGTCGTGCAAAGCGCTCTACCGCTGCAACGACTGCCTCGAGCCCTTCGACTACTTCAAGGTGCACTGATGACCGCAGCCTCTGAAACCCAGCTCAAAGCCGCACCCGCCCCGGAGACGAAAGCACCGCCTCGGCAGCGGCTGCGCTTCCACCCGCTCAAGGTCAGCGGCATCCGTGAGCTGACCCAGACCGCAGTCGAGGTCAGCTTCGCCGTGCCCGAGGAGCTGAGCGAGGAGTTCTCCTATATCCCCGGCCAGCACATCGCGCTGCGCACGACGATCGACGGCACCGAGATCCGCCGCAGCTACTCGCTGTGCGCGCCCCCGGACGGGAAGACCCTGCGGATCGGCGTCAAGGAAGTCGCCGACGGCCTGTTCTCCGCCCATGTGCGCAACGACCTGGCGATCGGCGACACGATCGAGGTGATGAACCCGCAGGGCAGCTTCACCTCCCGGCTGACGAAGTCCGACACCGGCCGGATCGTCGCGATCGCTGCCGGCTCGGGCATCACCCCGGTGATGTCGCTGGCCGCCGCGGTGCTGCGCACCCATCCGGGCGTGCACTTCACCCTACTCTACGGCAACCGCACGAGCACCGACGTCATGTTCCTCGACGATCTCGCCGATCTCAAGGACGCCCATATGGGCCGCTTCGACGTTCACCACTTCCTCTCCGGGGAGGGCCGCAGCGCCGAGCTGTACTCCGGGCGCATCGACGAGGAGAAGCTCACCCGGCTGCTCGAACTCGTCATCCCGCCGGAGACCGTCGACGAATGGTTCCTGTGCGGGCCGCTGCCGCTCGTCGAGATGACCCGCACCCTGCTCGACTCCCACGGTGTCGAACGTTCCCGCATCCACTTCGAGCTCTTCACCACCGGCCGGGAAGGCGAGGGCAGATCAGGCCCGCGCAGACCGCGGAAGCCGGCTGCCGCCTCGGGCCCGGTGCACACCGTGACCTTCACCCTCGACGGGCGCACCGGCAAGGCGACCACCCCGCAGGACAGCCCGGACACGGTGCTCTCGACGGCGCTGTCGGCCCGGCCGGATGTGCCCTATGCCTGCGCCGGCGGCGTGTGCGGCACCTGCAAGGCCAAGCTCATCTGCGGCACCGTCGACATGGCCGACAACTATGCGCTCGAACCCGATGAGCTGGAGGCCGGCTATGTGCTCACCTGCCAGTCGGTGCCCACCAGCGACAGCGTCGAAGTCGACTACGACCAGTAAGAGCACCGGCGGCCGGAACCGGCGCCGCCGGCAGATCCCCGCAGGGCTGAAAGGAACCCGATGACGACCATCACCTCAACCCACTTCAACCCCGAGGACGCGGCGGGCGCGCCGGCTGCGGCGACCGGCCCGGTCGCTGAGATCGTGCTCGACGGCCCGGCCTCACGCAATGCGCTCGACGCCGAGGCCCTCGATGCGCTGCTCGACCACCTCGAAGCGCTGCTGCCGCTCATCGACGACGGCACCGTGCGGGCGCTCATCCTGCGCGGGGAGGGGAAGGTGTTCTGCTCCGGCCGCGACATCGACGGCGTCGACGTCGAAACCGATGACGCCTATGAGTTCCTCAACGGCGACTTCTGGCCGGTCTTCGACACCATCCGCTCACTCGAGATCCCCGTCATCGCCGTCGTCCAGGGCGCAGCCCTGGGCCTGGGCTACGGGCTCGCCGCAGCTGCCGATGTCATCTACGCTGCCGAGGATGCGAAGTTCGGCTCCCCGTTCGCGGCGATCGGCGCGATCCTCGACTCCGGGGCGCATGCGGTGTTCCTCGACCGGCTCGGCTACCACCGCACCATGGACCTCATCCTCACCGGCGACTTCATGACCGGCGCCGAGGCGGCAGCCACCGGGGTCGTCTCCCGTGCCGTCCCAGCCGGAGAGCTGCTCGACTTCGCCCGTGAGAAGGCGGCGAAGATGGCGGCCGGTCCGGCCGGGACGTTCGCGATGGAGAAGCACTTCACGCAGAACCTCGCCGATGAGCGCACCCGCCTGCCGCAGGTGTGGGACACCGAGGCGTTCATGCAGGAGCGGGCGCGCACGAGTGATGACTACCGCGAAGGGTTCCGCGCCTTCCAGGAGCGCCGCAAGCCGAACTTCGGCTGAGGGCTCAGGCTGTGCCGGCCGGCTGAGCCCAGTGGCCGGTACAGGATCTGCCGGCTCAGCTCACCGGCGCGGGCGCGGTGCCCTCACCCCACGGGCGGTCGCTGAGCGACTCGCGGCCGTGCGGGGTGTGCCAGCCGGAGGTGTCCGGACCGAGCGGCACGATGCCGGTCGGGTTCACCGACCTCTGCACGATGTAGTAGTGGTCCTTGATCTGCTGGAAGTCGACCGTGTCGCCGAAGCCGGGCATCTGGAACAGATCGCGGGCATAGGCCCACAGGTTCGGGAAGTCCCGCAGCTGCTGGCGGTTGCACTTGAAGTGCGAGTAGTACACGACGTCGAAGCGGGCGAGCGTGGTGAAGAGGCGGACATCGGCCTCGGTGATCGCTGCGCCCATGAGGAACCGCTGGTCCTGCAGGCGGGCTTCAAGCGTGTCGAGTGCGGAGAACAGCCGTTCGAAGGCCTCGTCATAGGCCTCCTGGGATCCTGCGAACCCGCACCGGTAGACGCCGTTGTTGACCTCGGTGAACACCCACTGCATGAGCTCGTCCATCTCCTCCCGCTGCGCCTCCGGGTACAGGTCGGGGGCGCCCTCGCGGTGGTGGGCGGTCCACTCGGTCGAGAAGTCGAGGGTCATCTGGTTGAAGTCGTTGGTGACGACCTTGCCGCTGTCGATCTCGACGATCGCCGGCACTGTGATGCCGCGCGGGTAGTCCGGGTAGCGGGCGAAGTAGGCCTGCTGCAGACGCTCGATGCCGAGAACCGGATCGACGCCGCCGGGATCGAGGTCGAAGGTCCACGAGCGTGCGTCATGGGTCGGCCCTGCCAAGGCGAGCGAGAGAGCGTCCTCGAGGCCGAGCAGCCGCCGGACGATGAGCGTGCGGTTGGCCCATGGGCAGGCGCGGGCTGCTGCCAGCCGGTAGCGGCCGGCCTCGACCGGCCACAGCTGCTGATCGGCGTGGGACTTCTCAGCCGTCTGCGGGTCAGCGACAATGCGGTCGTCGATGTAGTTCATGTCCCGGGTGAATGCCTTGCCCTTGGAGACATAGACGCCGGCAGTCGAATGCTCGGGATTCTCGTCGGGCTGGGTGCCGTCGTGATTGCGGGGGGTGTCCCTATGGTGGTTGTCAAGCAGCTGCAGAGATTCGGGGCTCGTATAGCGTGCCTGTTTTCATCATCGCGTACATGACGTTCAGTCGGCGACGCG
>NZ_JBHMAU010000024.1:0-22799 GCF_042429315.1 Brevibacterium otitidis
TAGTTTATTCAGCGCTTCTGCTGCGGCATTATCATAAGAATCTCCAGTCGAACCGACCGAGGCTTCTATTCCAGCTTCACGCAGACGCTCTGTATAAGCAATGGAAACATACTGGCTTCCCTTGTCAGAATGATGAATTAACTGCTCGATGTTCCTGTTATTTCGCTTCCTTTCCCATAACGCGTGCTCCAGAGCATCCAGCGCCAAATCGGTCCGCAAAGTCGTATCGACTCGCCATCCAACAATCATCCGGGAAAACAGGTCCATGACGAAAGCGACATAGACGAAACCACTCCATGTCGGCACATAGGTGATATCGGCAACCCAGCGAGTATCAGGAGTATCTGCGGTGAAATCCCGCTGGACGAGGTCCCCCGGATACGAAGCGGTCTTGGGCTGCCGTGTCGTGGTCGTCGACCGGGCATTGGACACCCCGGCCAGCCCCAGGGCGCGCATACGGCGTTCGACCGTGCACCTGGCGATCGGCTCGTTCGGATAGAGCCGGCGCAGCATCACCCACACTTTCCGTGCTCCGAACAATCCACGATTGTCAGAATGCACTTCCCGAATCCGATCATCCCATTTCGCATCAGCTTGTTTCCGGGCTGAGACCGGTCTCGTCTTTCTTGCGTAATACGAGCTCGCAGCGACCTGTACACCAGTCTGAGACAGTGTTCGACAGATCGGCTCGACTCCGAACTCATCACGATGATCATCGATGAAACCATCGATATCACTCAGCGGCGGTCGAGCTCCGCCTGGGCAAAATACGCACTCGCTTTCCGCAGGATCTCATTAGCCCGGCGCAGTTCCCGAACTTCCTTTTCCAAGTCCGTGATGCGTCGTTTGTCATCGCTCGTCATTCCTGGCGCTTCACCGGAATCCACATGGTTTTGCTTCACCCAATTACGGGCTCTTCAGAGTTGAGTGTGGGTTGATGCGTCCAGGCCGCCAGCGATGAGCAGCATGCGGAGTCGGTAGTTCTCGAGGTTGCGGAATCCGCGAGCGATCCGTCTGCCCAGCTCGATGAGCCCGTTGACCGCCTCGGTGCCACCGTTGCTGGCACCACCGGTATCGAAGCACGCCAGGATCGTCGTCTTCCACTTCCGCAGCGTCCTGCCCAGCCGGGCGATCTCTGGGATCGGGCACGTCGGCAAGGCCTCGATCACGCGGGCGGCCAGCCTGCGCCCTTGAGCGTGAGTGTCCTGGTGGAACATGTCACGCACGTCCTGGGCGCACTGGTAGGCGACTTCGACACTGATGTGGTCCTCGTGCGCAGCGAACGCCGCTTCGAGTCTCGTACGCTGCCGGTCGGTGAGGCGTTCGCGTCCGGCCCGCAGAAGGTTGCGGATGCCGTAGAGCGGATCGCCCTTCCGGCCCCGGTGCCCGAGTGTCTGCTGTTGGATACGACGGCGAACGTCATCGACGGCGCTGGTGGCGAGCTTGACGATGTGAAAAGCATCGAGCACACAGGTGGCGTCGTCGAGTTGGTCATCGATCGCGTTCTTGTATCCCTGGAACGGGTCCAGCGTCGCGACCTGCACACCGTTGCGGAAGGAAGGCCCGCGTGCGGTGAGCCAGTCTTTGTACACCGTTGCTGAGCGTCCCGGGACGAGATCCAGCAGACGTGCCGTCGGGTGCTGGTGGCAGGAGAGATCGACCATGCCGGTCAGCTCCTTGGGTCCGCGCCGGCGGGGGTCCGTGTGATGCCATACATGCTCGTCGACGCCCAGGACTTCAACACCGTCGAACCGTGCCGGATCGTCAGCGGCGGTGTTGAGCACTGGCCGGATCTGGGACCACAGGGTGTTCCACGTCGTGCCCAACTGGCGGGCCAGTCCCTGGATAGAGGCGTTCTCATACCGCAGCTGACGGATCGCCCAGGACACCGCGCGGGTTGTCAGCAGGCCGCGTGGTGCGGCGACCTGCGTGTTCTGCTCGGTGAAGGTCACGACCGGGCAGGCAGACTCCCGGCAGATCCAGCGGTGCTTGCGCCATCGCAGGCGGGCAGGACGCCCAGCGGACGGAGCATCGATCAGGGTCACGGTGATGCGTCCGTGGCCGGTCGGGATGACGCCGCATCCGGGACACCCGGTCAGCCGGTCACAGGTCTCGACGTCGAGGACCACGCTCTCGTCGGTGGCATCGACGTCGGTCAGGTGCAGTCCGGGGAGGCCGAGGAGGACATCGCAGCGACTGCAACGGTCCAGAGATGTCGAGCAGGGGCACGTAGGATGGGGCATTGTCGAGGTCCTTGAGATCAGCGCGGGTAGATGTCCGCTCATCATCAGGGACCTCGATGCTTATCCCCAGCACCCTTGCCCGATCGGCGTGCCCACACTCAACTCTGAAGAGCCCGTTTAATGGAGGATCATCTTCACCACACGCAGTGCTCGCAGTGGTCGGCTGCGCAGGCGGTGGGAACGAAACTTGGGATCTCACCGCATACGATGCGCGGGTGGTTGAAGCAGGCCAGACGTGATGCCGGTACTGAGCCGGGCGCGACTACAGATGAGCTTGAAGAGCTTAGACGGCTGCGACGGGAGAATCGTGAGCTGCGACGGGCGAACGAGATCCTCAAGACTGCCTCCGCGTTTTCGGTAGCGGAGCCAGGTCGCCGCTGGCCGACATGATTGCTTACATCGATATGTACCGTGATCAGTTCGCAGTTCGGGCTCATCTGCCGCACGCTTGCAGCACGCGAGGGTGGATTCATCACCTCTCGTGGCTATCGGGCCGCGAAGACCAGATCGGCCTGTGAACGTCAGATCCGTGATCGGGAACTAAGGGTGGTGATCAAGGACCTGTATGCCGGCAACTACGGGGTCTCTGCGGCGTTCGTAAAATGTGGCACGCGGTGCGCCGTAGCGGCTGGAAGGTCGGCCGTGACCAGGTCGCTGGGCTGATGCGTCAGGGACTGCTGAAGGTTTGGTTGACTTCACGACTGGATAGATTCCAGGAGGGATAGAAGTCATGCCTAAGACCTATACCGATGAGTTCAAGCAATCAGCGCCCGGCGCCCATCACCCGCCGAGCTCGGCACCGCTGTTGGGTTCAACGCGCACCTCATCGCCGGTGACGATCACCTCGGCGCCGAGGGTGAACGGCACCTTCTCACGGAAGTCGAACTCGAAACCGGTGACGCTGTCGCGGTAGGTGCCCGACACCTCGGCGACGGCGGGGCTGCGCACAAGCGAGAGCCGTGAGCCGGCGCTTTTCAGGCTCACCTGCGGGTCCTCAAGCATCCGCCAGGACACGTCGCCGATGATCTCGTTCTCCGTCTCATAACCGAACGTGCAGCCGGTCGGCATGAGCGTGGTTGCCTTCACGCAGCCGGCGAGGTGCTCCTCGATCTGGCGCTTGACCTCGGCGGTCAGCGCCGGGGTGGGGGTCGGCTGCAGGGCCACCCCCATGTCGTCGGAGCTGCTGGTGACCACCACCTGCTTGACCTCGGAGGTGAGGTATTCGGCGTTGAAGCCGATGTTGTAGCTCATAGGGAACAGCACCGGCACCGGCCCATCGCCGGCCGGCACCTCGACCCCGTTGACATCGGCGGTACCGGAGCCGCTGATCTGCAGGGACAGCTGCGGCCAGGAGTCGACGGCGATCGCCCAGCGTGCGAACAGCCCCCACGTGGCAGGCCCCTGCTGGAGGGTCAGATCGGTGGTGTGGGTGGCCGAGCCGAGGTTGTAGCGCACGCGCACGCGGGCGGTGTCGCCGTCGCGGTCGCTGGCGGTGATCTGCACGTGCTCGGGAACCGCCGGGGCACCGGCGAGCACCGCATCGGTCAGCGCGTTCTGCGGGGTGCGCTCGCTGTGCGATGGGGCTGCGAGCATTCCGAGCGCGGCAGCGGCATCCCCGTCGGCCAGAGCATCGAAATAGGCGTCGACGGCCCGGGCGGGGGAGTAGACGGTGAGGTTGAGCAGCGGCACCGCGGCTGCGGTGAGCGCGATGATGAGCAGGCCGGCGATGAGCAGCGCGCGGGCGCGCCCGACCATTCGCCTCATCGCCTGTTCCCTCCGCTCTGCGCCGCCGGCCCGGTGGCCTGGGTGCGGCTAGTCCACCTCAACAGGATAGGCGTGCATGCGGGAGGTATCGACCTCGATGTGCACCCGCGCGCCGACCCGCACGTTCGACAGCGTCTCAGCGACGGTGGCACCGAGCCCGGGGTGCAGGACGCCCCACTGCGGTGCCGCCTCCGTGCCCGAGGCGGTGGGCGCCTCGGCGTCGGAGCCCGGACCGGGCTCCCGGCGGGCGGGATCAGCCGGCAGTGAGCGGAAGTCGAGCACATCAGCGGTCATCGCCAGCCCCACCTCGGTATCGGAGGGGGAGACGACGATCTGCAGACGCCCGCCGCGATCGCGGATGCCGACGATGAGCGCCTCGAAGACGGTCTCGGCGGTGAAGACGGGATCGAACTCGTCGAAGGACATCGTCGTCGCATCGGTGGGAATGGTGACGAAGACCTTGCCGTCGAGTTCGGTGCGGGCACGCACCTGGGAGTGCCCGATCGAGAGCCAGCCGCGACGGGCCAGTCCGGAGAAGACGTTGACCCCGGCGAACGATGCCGCCAAGTTGCTGCGCGGGTTGCGCAGCATGGCCGCCAGCTCACCGGCATCGGCGACCTGACCCTTCTCGACGACGACCGTGGTTCCCCCGGTGGTCGCGGCGTCGAGGAGGTCGTTGCTGGCCAGCACGAGCCCGAGCCCGAATTCCTCGCACACTCCGAGCAGTCTTCCTCGCACACCTGCTCGAAGGTCACCGGGCAGACCGGCGAAGGGATTGTCCAGGATGGGCCACTGCGCGCCGCTGGCGAGCGCTGCCGCCAGATGCAGGCGGACGCTGGCATCGGCACCGAGCTCACTGAGCCGGGTGCGGCGCAGCCGATCGTAGGAGAGCCCGAAGGCGTCAAGGGCGCGGTCCGGATCGACCGGTTCGGGTTCCTGCTGGGGAGTGCCCGAACCGGCGATCCGGCGGAGATAGGCGGTCACGCTGAGCCTGCGTGCCCCGTCAGGCGCTGGCACCACGGCGGTGCCGGGAAGCGCTGCCGCCCTCTCAAGGACGTGGGAGACATCGTCTCGGTCGCCCATGACGACGAGCCGATCCCCACGTTCAAGCGGAGCGGGGACGAGCGGTCGCCCGGACACCTCGACTGTGTGGACAGCGAGGTGCCCGGGGTCGCGCATCGTCACAGCAGCCTGCCTTCTGAACTCTCAGCTCAGATGTCGGCAGGTCCGTTGCCGCCGGCGGTGCGGCGGCGGGTGATGACGACAGCGGCCGCGCCGATGACGAGCAGGCCGGCGCCCATCGCCAGGCCGGTGAGCTCAGCACCGGTGCGCGGCAGATCCGTGCCACCGGAGGTGCCCTTCTTGTTGTCACCAGTCGTCTCATCGCCGATGGACGAACCGTTGGTGATGACGGTGAAGCTGCCGTGCAGGGCTTCCTCGCCGTCAGCGGCGGCATCCGACGGATGGACGGTGACGTTGTACTGGCCGAGCACCGGGGTGGTGACAGCGCGCACCCGGAAGGCCGCCACGCCGTTCTCATCGACGGTGACCTCCTTGGTGTACTGCTTGACCTTGCCCTGGGCGTGGTTGACGACCATCGTGACCTTCTGGCCGGGCTCGAAGTTCTCACCGGTGACGGTGACGCCGTCCTTGCCGAAGTCAGCCGAGCTGATCTCCAGCGGATCGATCGTGAGCTTCGGAGCGGCCTTCTCCTCATCGGAGTCGGTCGGCTTGTCGGTGGGCATCGGCGACTGGCTCGGCGTCGCGGACGGCTCATCGCTCGGCGTCGGGGTGGCCGACGGGGTCTCGGACGGCGTTGCCGTCTCCGAAGGCGTCTCCGACGGAGTCACAGACGGGGTTTCCGACGGAGTCGCAGACGGGGTTTCCGACGGAGTGGCCGACGGGGTCTCGGTCGGGGTCGGTGTCGGCGCGGCGGTGACGTTGAAGGTGGCCTTCGCCGTCTTGTCGGTGCCTTCGGCCTTCACCTCGACGGTGTAGGTGCCAGGGGTGACGGCGATCTCCAGCGGCACATCAGCCTTCGGAGCTTCGGACTTGTCGTCCTTCGGCTGCTCGGAGGGCGTGCCGGAAGCGCCGTCTGCCGGGGCGGCCATAGCCTGCTGCAGACCCTTGACGGTGAAGGCGAGCTTGCCGTCCTTGTCGGTGGTGACATTGGCGCTGACGGTCTTGGGCTCTTCGCCGTCCTTGGCCGGGGCGGTGACGGTGACGTCGGTCTTGAGCTCAGGTGAGAATCCCTCACCGGTGAAGGCGAGTCCGTCGGAGCTGAACGCCTTCTCGTTGACGTCGGCAGCGCCGGCCTTGAGCGTACCGATCTTGACCTCAGCGGTCGGCGTCTCCGTCGGGGTGCCGGTCGGAGTCTCAGTCGGAGTGGCGCTCGGGGTCGGGCTCGGCGTGGCGGTGTTCGAGACGACCTTGAAGGTCACCTCGGTCGACTCGACCTTCGAGTCGTTGCCGACGACCTTGAGCTTGTACTCGCCCATCGGCACCTTGGCGTCCTTGCTGGTCGTGAAGAAGTACGAGCCGTTGACTTCGCCCTTGTCGTTGACAGTCAGCTTCTCATCAGGCTTGTATTCGGTGCCGTCGGTGCCGGTGACGACGACGCTGGCGGTCTTGTCACCGTTGAACCCGGTGGCGGAGAACTTGATGCCCTTGTCCTTGTTCGCGATGTCGGCCTGCGAAACAGACTCGGACTCGACGGCGGCTTCGGGCTTCTTCGTCTCGCCCTGCGCGGGCGGATTGTCGGGCGCAGTGCTGGTGGACGCGACGGCTGGTACGGCAAACATGCCGGAAACCGCTACGGCGACTGCGGGGGCAAGCACAAGACTCTTGGAAGTCTTCACAGTTCGGCCTTTCGGTTGTGGAGGTGTACGTCCACGCTGAAGGCGACGAAGTGCGTCCAGGGATGACCCTGGTATTCCCGGCTTCCTTTGGTCACAAAGGGGGAAGGCACCATCGGCGCGGGCGTAATGTCACAATCCACTGTAGAGCATCTGTCCAGCCTTCGGTGAGTTTTCTGAGAAACCGTCTGCCGGAAAGTGACGAAATCGTTGCATAATCGCGATAGATTAGCAGGGTGACTCTCCTATCTGACCGTAATATCCGTGCCGAGATCGACGCCGGCAACGTGCGCCTGGACCCCTACGACCCGGAGATGATCCAGCCGGCGAGCATCGATGTGTGCCTCGACCGCTACTTCCGGCTCTTCGACAACCACAAGTACTCCGTCATCGATCCTGCCCAGGAGCAGCCGGAGCTCACCCGCTTCGTCGAAGTCGACCCAGAGGGCCCGTTCGTGCTGCACCCCGGTGAGTTCGTACTCGCCTCGACCTTGGAGCTCATCACCCTGCCGGAGCACATCGCCGCCCGGCTCGAGGGCAAGTCCTCGCTCGGGCGCCTCGGACTGCTGACCCACTCGACGGCCGGATTCATCGACCCCGGCTTTTCCGGTCACGTCACCTTGGAGCTGTCGAACGTCGCAACCCTGCCGATCACCCTGTGGCCGGGCATGAAGATCGGGCAGATGTGCTTTTTCGCGCTGTCCTCACCGGCCGAGCACCCCTACGGTTCGGACGCCTCCCGCAAGAACCGCTACCAGGGCCAGCGCGGGCCCACCGCCTCGCGCGCGTTCATGAACTTCCACCGCTCACCGGTCACCGGCCATGCGCCGGCCGACGACTGACGCCCCCATGAGCACACCGGAGACTTCCGATCCGCGCAGCCCGGAAACGCTGGCGCGTGAGCATCTGCTCATCGTCGACGCCGGCCTGGAGGCCAGCGATGTCGTCGCGCTGCTGTCGAACCTCTACCCCCGCCTGCCGGAACCGACCGTCGAAGCGCCGGCCACCCGCACCGCGCCCGAGGTGCTGCGCTGGCGGATGTCCCGCCACTCCGCGCTCAAAGGCCCCATCTACCTGCCGCCTGCCGCCCGGGCCCGCCTCGGGCTGCCGGACTGGTCCGATGTCGTCTTCGCGCTCAGCTGCCCGCGCGAACGCGAGGGCGCCCCACCGCCGGACTGGTACTCCGATGCCGAGGGCTTCGAACGCCACTTCCCCGACGGCCTGCCCGAACGCGAAGAGGACCGCTCCCTGCGCGCGCTCATCGCCTTGGCGCGGCGCCTGCACGTGGCGGTGCGGCTGGCCGACGAGGGGCCGCGCACCGACCGGCTCGTCACCCCGGACCCCGAATCCCACATCGACATCGCCGTCTACTCACCCTACTGGCTGGCCCCGGACGTGCTGCTCTCCCGGCTGCGCACGCTCGAACCGGCGGCCGCCCTGCCCGGCCCGCTCACCGCTGAGCAGGAGGAGTGCATCAGCGCACTCGCCGCTGAGGGTCTCGTCGACCCGGATGAGCCGGTCGTCCTCGACGGCTATGAGGTCACCATCAGCCTCGCTGAGCTCGGCCCGGCCGCCGGCGACCTCGTCGTCCGGGTCGGCGTGGAGACCGCGCTGCCGCGCATCGTCGCAGAACACCTCGGCGACACCGCCGTCAGCTACCAGCTCATGTGGCTCGATGCCGAGAACCGCCGCTACGACAGCCCGCTGAGCCCGCAGCTCGCGCAGGTGCGCAGGGCCGCGACCGCCCGGCTCGAGGCGCTGGCCGCCTCGGTGCTGTCGGGCACCGCCGGCATCGCCGTCGACGCGGGCGGATTCCTCGTCACCGAGAACCAGCTGACTGTCTGAGCCCTCGGCCTCCGCGTTCACTCGCTGCCGCCTGATATGCGAGAATAGTCATCTGAGCCGACGGGGTGAGGTGACAGCATGGCAGCGATGACGGGCGTTTTCCTCCTCGCTGCTGTCATCGCTCCCCTCATCATCAGATTCGCCGGACGCACCGGCTTCGCTGCGCTCGCCCTCGTGCCCGCCGCCGGGCTCGCCGTCTCCCTGGCGGTCGCCCCGCAGATGCTCACCGGAGCCGAGGTGTGGGTCGAGTCCTATCATTGGCTCCCCGCCCTCCACATGTCCCTCATCTTCCGCATGGACATGCTCGCCTGGATCTTCTCCCTGCTCGTCACCGGCGTCGGCGCGCTCGTCTTCGTCTACTGCGCCCGCTACTTCGACGCCGATGAGCTGCGGCTCGGACGCTTCGCCGGCATCCTCATGGCCTTCGCCGGCATGATGTACGGCCTCATCGTCGCCGATGAGATGCTCCTGATGTTCATCTTCTGGGAAGGCACGACGGTCTTCAGCTATCTGCTCATCGGCCAGTACCATTTCCGCCAGCAGACCCGCCGTGCGGCCCTGCAGGCGCTCGTCGTCACCACCGCCGGCGGCCTCGCGATGCTCGTGGGCCTCATCCTGCTGGGCAATGTGTTCGGTGAGGGGAAACTCTCGGCTATCGTGCAGCGCGGCTACACGCCCGGCCACTACGACGGGCTCGTCATCACCGCGATCATCCTCATCCTCGTCGGCGCGGTCTCGAAGTCAGCGCTCATGCCCTTCCACTTCTGGCTGCCCGGCGCAATGGCCGCCCCCACCCCGGTGAGCGCGTATCTGCATGCCGCCGCGATGGTCAAAGCCGGCATCTACCTCGTCATGCGCCTGGCCCCGGGCTTCAGCGGCATGCCCGGCTGGCATCTGATGCTGCTGGCGCTCGGCATCGCGACGATGTTCGTCGGCGCCTGGCAGGCGCTTCGGCAGTACGACCTCAAGCTGCTGCTGGCCTACGGCACCGTCTCGCAGCTGGGCTTCCTCACGATCGTCTCCTCCTTCGGCAGCCGCGATCTCACCACGGCCGCGCTGTCGCTGCTGCTGGCCCACAGCCTGTTCAAAGCGGCGCTGTTCCTCATCGTCGGCGTCATCGACCACCGCGTCGGCACCCGCGACCTGCGCAAGCTGTCCGGCTACGCCCGCTGTTCGCCGCTGCTGTTCGTCCTCGCGCTCATCTCCGCCGCGTCGATGGCCGGGCTGCCGCCGACGCTCGGCTTCGCCGCCAAGGAGGCGGTCATCGCCACGCTGCTGGCCGACGGCTCCAAGGAGGCCGCCATCGCGCTCATCGGCGTCGTCATCGGCTCGGTGCTGACCGTGGCCTACTCCGCTCGGTTCGTGTGGGGCGCCTTCGCCGCCAAGCCCGGTGTCGACCCGGTGAATCCCGGCCCCGACAGCCCGCTGCTCCGCAGCTCCCCGGTGCTGCTCACGACCCTGACCCTCATCGGCGGTTTCGCCGCCTCGGCGCTCGACCGGCTCATCAGTCCGTGGACGCGCCAGCTGCCGGTGACCGGCAGCGGACAGCCCTATCATCTGGCGCTGTGGCACGGCCTGGAGCCGGGGCTGCTGTTCAGCCTCGCCATCATCGGGCTGGGCCTGGTGCTCTTCGCCTTCCGCACGCGGGTCAGCTCCTTCCAGGCGGCGATGCCCGACGGACTCGACTTCCACCGCGGCTACCGCTGGACCGTCGGCCGGCTCGAGTCCTTCGCCGCCGCCGTCACCGCCCGCACACAGCGCGGTTCGATGCCGTTCTACCAGGGCGTCATCTACCTGTTCGCGATCGCCGCGATCGTCATCGCCCTCATCCTCAACGACACCTGGCCCACCGAGATCAGGTTCACCGCCTCCGGGCTCCAGCTGCTCATCGCCAGCGTTCTCATCATCGGTGCGATCGCGGCGACCACCGCGGACAAGCGCTTCGCCGCCGTTGTCTTCGTCGGGGTCACCGGCTACGGCATGACGGCGTTCTTCGCCCACCAGGGCGCCCCTGACCTGGCGCTGACCCAAGCGCTCGTCGAGACGATCACGATCGTCGTCTTCGTCCTCGTGCTGCGCCGCCTGCCGGCCCGCATCGGTCGCTCGGCTGGGCGCCTCTCACCCTCGCTGCGGGCACTCATCGGCGCCGCCTTCGGCATCACCATGATGGTCGTCGCCCTCGTCGCCTTCGGCGCTCGGGTAGACGCCTCGATCGGCGACATGTTCCCGCAGCTGGCCTACGAGATCGGCCACGGCACCAACGTCGTCAACGTCACCCTCGTCGACATCCGCGCCTGGGACACCCTCGGTGAGCTCTCCGTCGTCGTCGCGGCCGCCACCGGTGTTGCGAGCTTCATCTTCGTCCGCCGCGAAGGCACTCTGCAGCGCATCGACGCCAACCGGCCCAGCGTCTTCTCCCGCCTCTACCGTCCCGTTGAGGACGAGGTCGCCCCGGCGTGGGCGCTGCCGGAGGAGGAGAACTCCGAGGAGCGCCGCAACGCCTGGCTGCTGGCCGGCCGGACCCTCTCACCGGCGAACCGGTCGATCATGCTCGAAGTCACTGTCCGGCTCATCTTCCACGCCGTCATCGTCTTCTCCGTCTACCTGCTCTTCGCCGGCCACAACATGCCCGGCGGCGGCTTCGCGGCCGGACTCGTCGCCGGTGTAGCGCTCGCCCTGCGCTACCTGGCCGGCGGCCGCTACGAACTCGCCGAGGCCGCCCCCATCGATGCCGGCAAGCTGCTGGGCCTCGGGCTCGTGTTCGCCGCCGGCACCGCAGTGGGCGGACTCATCTGGGGCTCCACCGTCCTCGACGCCGCCTGGCTCGACCTTACGATTCCCGTCATCGGCGAGATCCACGTCGGCAACTCACTGCTGTTCGACATCGGCGTCTACCTCATCGTCATCGGCCTCATGCTCGACATCCTCCGCAGCCTCGGCGCCGAGGTCGACCGCCACCAGGAAGTCGATGAGCGGCGGCTGGCCGAATCGCTGTCCACCGAGCAGGCCCGCCCGGACTCCCAGGAGCTGCACACCCTGCTGGGCCGGATGGACGATGTCGACGTCGACGGCGGCGCCTCGGGAGGTCGACTGTGAGCCCCTCTCTCGTCATGCTGCTGGCCATGGGCGTCATGTACGCCTGCGGCATCTACCTCATGCTCGACCGGTCCCTGACCCGCGTGCTGCTGGGCTTCATGCTCATGGGCAATGCCACGAATCTGCTCATCATGCTCACCGCCGGCCCGCCCGGCCGGCCGCCGCTCACCGACGGCGTCGACTTCTCTCCGGTGGGGATGTCCGATCCGCTGCCGCATGCGCTCATCCTCACCGCCATCGTCATCACCTTCGCGATAAGCGCATTCCTGCTGGCGATGATCTACCGCTCCTGGCGGCTGGTGCGCAATGAGAACCTCGAAGACGACATCGAGGATATGCGGATCGCCTTCGCGCAGGGCCGGGACACCGCCGAGGAGGCCGGCACCAGCGGCGAATACGACGACACCGAGTTCGGCGACGAGGCAGAAGCCCCGATCCCCGGCGCACTCGATCTCGATGAGGAGGAGGACCGCACATGAATCTGGCCCTCCTCATCCCGCTGCCGGTGCTGCTGCCGCTCATCGCCGCCGGCATCACGCTCATGCTCGCCGGACGCGCCCGCGCCCAGGCAGCCATCACCGTCATCGCGCTGCTGGCGGTGCTCGGCATCGACATCGTGCTGCTCATCGGCGTCGACTCCCAGGCCACCCAGGCGCTGGCCGTCGGCGGCTGGGAGCTGCCCTTCGGCATCGCACTCGTCGTCGACCGGGTGTCGGCGCTCATGCTCGTCGTCTCAGCGATCGTGACCTTCGGCGTCCTCCTCTACGCCGTCGGCGAAGAGATGGCCGACACCTCGAACGAGACGCCGGTGAGCGTCTTCTATCCCGCCTACCTCATCCTGTGCGCCGGAGTGGCCGCAGCGTTCGTCACCGGCGACCTGTTCAACCTCTACGTCGGCTTCGAGATGCTGCTCGCGGCCTCCTATGTGCTGCTCACCCTCGGCTCCACCGGTGAGCGGATCCGGGCGGGCGTGACCTATATCGTCATCTCGCTCGTGTCCTCGATCATCTTCCTCTCCGCCATCGGCCTCATCTTCGCCGCCACCGGCACCGTGAATATGGCGCAGCTCTCCGAGCGCGTCGACCGGCTGTCCGAGGACATCCAGCTCATCCTCCACATCGTCCTGCTGCTGGGCTTCGGCATCAAAGCCGCGGTGTTCCCGCTGGCCTTCTGGCTGCCGGACTCCTATCCGACGGCCCCGGCCCCGGTCACCGCCGTGTTCGCCGGACTGCTGACGAAGGTCGGCATCTACGCGATCATCCGCACCGAAACCGTCGTCTTCGCCGAGTCCGATCTGCGGGTGCCGCTGCTCGTCATCGCTGGGCTGACGATGATTGTCGGGATCCTCGGCGCGGTCGCCCAATCGGAGATCAAGCGCATGCTGTCGTTCTCACTCATCTCCCACATCGGCTACATGATCTTCGGTGTGGCGATGGGCACCGTTGAGGGCCTGACTGCGGCGATCTACTACACCCTCCACCACATTCTCGTGCAGACGGCGCTGTTCCTGGCGATCGGCCTCATCGAACAGCGCGCCGGCTCGACGTCGATCCGCAAGCTCGGCGGCCTCGGCGTGCTCGCCCCCTGGATCAGCCTGCTGTTCTTCATTCCGGCGCTCAACCTCGCCGGCATCCCGCCGTTCTCCGGGTTCATCGGCAAGGTCGCGCTGTTCAACGCCGGCTTCGACACCCGCGACTGGCTCATCTTCGTGCTCATCGGCGCCGGCACCCTCACCAGCCTGCTGACCCTCTACGTCATCGGCAAGACCTGGAACCTCGCCTTCTGGCGCGACCCCGACGACGTCGAAGAGCCCACCGAGGAC
Organism: Brevibacterium otitidis; assembly: GCF_042429315.1. Classification (NCBI taxonomy): domain Bacteria; kingdom Bacillati; phylum Actinomycetota; class Actinomycetes; order Micrococcales; family Brevibacteriaceae; genus Brevibacterium; species Brevibacterium otitidis. The sequence goes on from NZ_JBHMAU010000024.1 coordinate 13,626, forward strand.
CTCGTGGCCGAGTTCAAGGAGCGCCGCACCGCACTGGCGGAGGGACGCCGCTGGTCCTCATCGATCACCTCGGACAAGACGATGGTCGCCGCCACCACCCTCGTCGTGGCCGCCAGCGTCTCCGTCACTCTGCTCGCCGGCCCGCTGTGGGATGTCGCCTCGCGCGCTGCGGAGAACCTGCGCGGACCCAATACGTACATCACCTCCGTGCTCGACCTGAGAGGTGACCGATGAGCCCCCAGCGGATGCTGCCCGCCGAACGCAAACCCACCCTGGGCCAGCGGCTGCGCTGGTTCTTCCGCCTGCCGAGCCCGCAGCACTGGCTGCTGCTCGCCGGCCTCATCATCCTGTGGGTGATGCTCTGGGACGATGTCAGCGTCCTGACGGTCAGCGCCGGATTCGTCATCGCCTGGACGGTCAGCCGCTTCTTCTACCTCCCGCCGGTCGAGCTCTCCGGCCGGCTGAACGTGTGGTACGGAATCGTGTTCGGCGTCTGGTTCACCTGGTCGATGATCAAAGCCTCGATCCACGTCGCCTGGCTCGCGGTGCGCCCGACGAAGGTGCGCGCCGGCAGCCTCGTCGCCATCGACCTGCACACCCGCTCCGATCTGCTCATCACGCTTGTCGCGCTCGTCGCCGGTCTCATCCCCGGCTCCTTCGCCACCGAGATCAACCGGGCCCGGTCGACGATCTACCTGCATGTGCTCGACTGCGCCAGCGATAAGGACGTTGAAGAGGCCCGCGCCGTGGCCTACCGCATCGAGTACCACCTCGTGCGCGCCATCGGCTCCGCCCACGACATCGCAATCCTCAACGACTGGCGCGAGGAGAACGGGCAGCCGCCGGTGCTCGCGCACCTGTCGATCACCCAGCGGAGGAGGAAGCGCCCATGATGATCGCCGCTGTCATCGCCGGTCTGCTCTTCGCAGCCGCCGTCTACATCACCATCATCCGCATGATCAAAGGTCCCTCGATCCTCGACCGGATGATCTCCACCGATGTGCTGCTGGCGACGATGCTGTGCGGATTCGGCGGCTTCATCGTCGTCACCGGCCGCACCGATCTGCTGCCGGCGATGCTCGTGCTCGCCTCCCTCGGCTTCGTCGGCTCAGTCGCGGTGTCCCGCTACGTCAGCCGCTCGGAGTCCCGCACCCCGGTCATCGGGGAGTCCCGCACCGCGGCCAGAGCCCACGAGCATGCGCTGTCGGAATCCCATGTTCCCGGCCAGCACCAGGTCGGCCCGCTCTTCGCCTCCGACGCCGAGGCGGTGGTCGAGCATCCTGCCGCCCAAGCCCATGCAGATGGTGACGTCGGCGCTGACGTCACCGAACTCCACGACCCAGCCGTCGACGTCGAAGCGCGGCCAGCCGCCGATGTCGATGCGCCGAAGGGAGACGAGAATGATCGCTGACATCATCTCCGGTGTCCTCCTCATCGGCAGCGCATCGCTGTCGCTGGCCGCTGCGATCGGGCTGCTGCGCTTCCCCGATCTCATGAGCCGCCTGCACGCCGGCTCGAAGCCGCAGATCCTCGGACTCATCCTCATGATGATCGCCATCAGCATCCAGCAGTTCCACTGGGGCGTCATCACGACGCTGCTGCTCATCGTCTCCCTGCAGATGGCGACGGCCCCGGTGGGTACCCACATGGTGGGTCGCGCCGGCTACCGCACCAAGCATCTGCGGCGTTCGATGCTCTACCGCGATGAGCTCTCCGATGCCGTGGCGCTGGCAGAGGAACGTGACGCAATCGAGCACGAACGGCGCTGAGGAGACTACAGTTTGTAGATGACAGTGAATCGGACCGACTCGAAGGATGGCCATGGCCGAGCAGCAAGGAGCCGACAACCGACCCGTGGTGGTCCTCGCCGATGACGAACCTGATGTGCTCGGCGCCGTCGCCCCGTTCCTGGAACGCTCCGGCCTGCGGGTCATCACCGCCCCTGACGGCAAGCTCGCCCTCGACGAGATCCGCCGGCACAAGCCCGATGTGTGCGTCCTCGATGTGCTCATGCCCGGCGCCGACGGTCGGGAGGTGCTGCGCACCCTGCGCCGTGAGGAGAACTGGGTGCCGGTCCTGCTGCTGACCCAGGTCGGCGAAGCCGTCGAACGGGCGATGGCACTGGAAGAAGGCGCTGACGACTACCTCAACAAGCCCTTCGATCCGCATGAGCTCGTCGCCCGGATCCGCGCAGTGCTGCGCCGCACCCGGCACGGCGGCCCCCCTCTGGCCACCGCTCCGGTGCTCGTGTCGACCTTCGGGCTGCGGCTCGACCGCACCTCCCGCCGGGTGTGGCTCGGGGACCGCGAGCTCATCATCACACCCAAGGGCGTGACGCTGCTGGAGTACCTCATGGTCCACCATGATGAGCTCATCGAGCGACAGCGGCTGCTCGAAGTGCTGTGGGGCTTCGACGATGCCGTCGGCACCCGCGCCGTCGACTCCCGGGTCGCCGAGCTGCGCCGCGTGCTCGGCGAGGACGCCTCGAATCCGCGCTGGATCGGCACTGTGCAGGGCCGCGGCTACCGGTTCGTCGCCGAGGTCACCGGAGCCGAAACCGCGAGGCCGTGATGAATCAGTTCCTGATCTTCGAGATCCGCATCTGGCTGCTGCTCATCCTCGTGCTGCTGGTCGCAGCCGCCATCGTCGGCACCTTCTTCTACCTGCGCCACTGGCTCAGGAAGCGCGAAGCGGAGATCCGCTCCGAAGAGCGGTCCCGGGCTGAGCAGGAAGCGCTGGCCAACCGCAACCGCATGCTCATCCGCCTTGACCATGAGCTGAAGAACCCGCTGACCGCGCTGCGCACCTCCGCGGCGACGATCCGGCAGCTCGTGAGCGAACCGGTCGCCTCCAGCAGTGAGATCACTCCGGTCGCCCGGCAGATCGACACGTCCTCCCGCCGGGTCGCGCGGCTGCTGGCCGATCTGCGCAAACTCGCCGATGTCGAATCCCGCGAGATCCACTATCAGCGAGTCAACATGGACCAGCTCATCCACCAGGCGGTTGAGGATGCGCGCACGGCGCCCGGCGCTGAAGACCGGATGATCATCGCCACCGTCGCGCGCGCCCCGTGGCGGCTGCCCGATGTCGCAGGTGAAGAGGACCTGCTGATGTCGGCGATCATGAACCTGCTGGGCAATGCGATCAAGTACTCCGCTGACACCGATGTCATCGAGCTGCGCGCCAATGAGCAGGTCATCAACCACCACCGCTGGATCGTCATCGAAGTCGCCGACACCGGCATGGGCATCCCCGCTGCCGAACAGCAGTCAGTGTGGGATGAGCTCAGCCGCGGCAAGCAGGTGCGCGCCGTCGCCGGCTCCGGCATGGGACTCTCTCTTGTGCGCTCGATCATCAGTCGCCACGGCGGTTCGGTCTCGCTGCTGAGCCAGGAGGGCCAGGGCACCTCGGTGCGTCTGGTGCTGCCGGTGCTCGCCGAGGCGCAGCAGCCGGTCGCGCCGCTGCATGCCGACGGAGCAGCCGCAGTGGCCGGTTCCCGTCCGGTCGAGCCGGTCAACACCAACCGCAGCGCTCGCGGCGACCAGTCGTTCCGCCCGCCGCGCGCCCCCTCGGAGGCGGAGATCGGCTCGCTCGGCACCCCGCGCCGCGGTTCGAAGCGGCGTCTGCAGAAGGTCGACGGGCAGTGGCATGACACCGCCACCGGTGAAACGCTGGGCGCCAGCTCGGCAGCGCCGCAGCCGGGTCAGCTGCCGCAGCAACCGCAACCAGGTCAGCCGCAGCCGCAGCCCGGGCAGCCGGGTCAGCCGCAGCCGGCCGGCACCCCGCCTCCGGGTTATGGCCAGCAGCCCGGCCAGCCCCAGCCGGTCTCCGGTGTTCAGCAGCCCTATGCCGCTGGGCCGCCGCCCGACCAGCAGGCTCAGCGCTCGCCTTTCGCCCCGCCACCGCAGCCACAGCAGCCTGTGGGCTCCGGTCCGCAGCATCCACAGCCGCCGCAGCCGCCACCGGCATCATGACCATCCACCCGCTTCCCCGCTGAAATCGGAGACGCCGTGACACAGCACCTCGCACCTCGGGCCCGGTACCGCAGCATCCTGCGTGCCGGCGCCGCCATGAGTGCCGTGGCGCTGCTCGCCGGCTGCGGCCTGGTGGGGATCCGCACCTCCGACGAGTCCGGCGCGCCGGTGGGCATCGCCGTGGCTCCCACGCAGGGCCCGGAGCCGGAGCCCACGGAGACCGGTCCGCAGATCCCCGAGGGCTGGACGCTGGAGAAGCTCGACCTCGGGGGCGAGTGCGGCACCCGAGTCGACGTTGCGCTGCCGCCGAGCGCCGAAATGGACACATCGGCGGTGATGTTGTCGAGCATTTACATCAACTTCGAAGAGCCGCATGAGCAGATGGCGATGCGCGTCTCCTGCGACCCGGCCTTCCAGCCGACAGCCGCGGAGTCGATCGCCTTCCACAAGGAGTACGAGTTCTCATACGGTGATGCGACGCGCATCGCCGACCGTGACATCCAGGTCCCCGGTGGGTCCGGCTGGGCGTACAAGGCCGAGGCCGGTCCCACGGAGCCGATGATGATCGGCCTGGGCTCAGGCAGCGATAAGGGCTCGTCCTACAACGTCTACGCCGTGCGGCAGGCCGACGGTCAGCTGGAGGATGTCAAGGTCACCGTGCTCGCCGTGCAGGGCTCCCCCGAGGCGGAGCAGGCCGCGCAGACCATCAACCAGCACATCTTCATCGACGAGGTGCACCTCACCGTCCCCAACTGGCAGTGAGCCCCCGCACCCGAGGCGGTGGGCGCCTCGGGGACGGGATCAGCGGGATTGCCCGCGGTCAGGTTCCCGGCCTCAGTTGCCTTCGCGCAGCTGCCTGAGCCCGGCCGCCAGGGCGGACTGGTACACCATGACATCGGCGGACAAGGAGACGACGGTGTAGCCGCGCTCCATCGCCGCGGCCGTCAGCTGCTCGCCGGCGCCGAAGATTCCGGCCGCCTTGCCGTGGGCGGCAGCCGCCTCGGCGACGGTGTCGAGGGCGGAGAGGAACTCCGGGGTGGTGAAGACACCGGGCGCCCCGAGGTTCGTCGACAGATCCAGCGGCCCGACGAAGAGCACATCGACCCCGTCGACGGCCGCGATCTCATGCGCGGCAGCGACACTGCCCGGCGACTCGATCTGCGGCAGGAACAGGACCGACTCATTGCACTGTGCCTGCTTGTCCGCTGGGGCGCCGGGCATGTAGAGATCGTGCGCGATGCAGAAGGCGCTGCCGCGGTGACCGGCCGGCGGGAAGCGCATCCAGTCGACGATCTGGGCGGCCTCTGCAGCGGATTCGACATAGGGCATCATGATGCCCTCTGCACCGGCGTCGAGTGCGGTGGAGACGAGGTGCTTCTGCTGGCCGGCGACGCGGACGAAGGAGGCGATGTCCTCCCGCCGCGACACCGCCAGGCTGGCCCGGATGGCGTCGAGGGACCAGCCGGTGTGCTCGAGGTCGTAGAGCACCCAGTCGGCGCCTGCCCGTGCGCAGATCGAGCCGATGCCCGGAGTCGAGAATTCGAGGATGAACGTTCCCAGCGCACGCTCGCCGGCGGCGAGACGCTCACGCACATGTGCAGTTGTCATGGGCACAGCGTAGCTGCAGTGATCGCCGTCTCATATGCATCCGCCACGATGTGGGCTCCGGGTCGCTCCTTCGCTGCGCGCACGGGCTGCGTTGGTAGCCTGTGTCCCATGACACGTGCCCAGACTCCCACATCCCCGTTCACTGTCGACGCACTGCTCGACGCCCACCGCCTCAACGGCCTGGCCGCCAATCCGCGTTCCGGCGCGGTCGCCTTCGTGTCGACCGTCCAGCAGTCCGGCTCCGCCGCCGAGGCGGACGAGACCGCCGAGGCGGACGGCACCTCTGCGACGGCCCCCGGAGGCGCCACTCCCGCTGCCGAGCCGACCGCCGGTGACTACCTCACCGCCCTGTACACCGTCGACGAGGCGCCGGCCCGGCTCACCTCGCCGCTCGCCTCGGTCGGCGGTGCGAGTGTCGACGATGAGGGCAATGTGTGGTTCATCGCCAAGCGCGCCAACACCGCCGATGACGCCGCCGAAGACGCCAGCCTGTGGAAGCTGCCTGCCCGCGGCGAGGCCATCCAGATGGCCACCCGCCCCGGCGGCTTCTCCTCTGTCACCGTCCGCGGCACGACGGTGCTCGCCACCGGCCCGATCGCTGATGGTGCTGAAGATGAGAAGACCCACGCCGAGCTGTACGGCACGCGCACAGCCCACAAGGTCACCGGCATCCTGCACGATTCCTTCCCGCTCCGCAGCTGGGACTCCGATCTCGGACCGGACCGCAACGGCCTGCTCATCGCCGACAGCAGCGACACCGGCCGCAGCGACAGCCGTGATGCCGGGACGCTGAGCTTCCGGCACGGGCCGGTTCCGGCCGGCCGGGTCACTGGTGTCGAACTCTCCGCAGACGGCACTGTCGCGCTCCTGGACGTCAGGCGGCTGGAGGAGAAGACGACCGAGGTCACCGACATCTGGCGCGTCGACATCGCCTCCGGTGGCGCCGGCATCCTGCTGCACGCGGCCCATCCGATCGACTACACCACACAGGCGCTCAGTCCCTCGGGCCGGTTCGCCGCGGTGAGCGAGGAGACCGCCTGGACTGCCGAGTCGAACCTGCAGCAGCGGTCCGTGCTTGTCGACCTCGCAACCGGTGCCGCCCAGCCGCTGTGGCCCGCCGGCGACCAGTGGTACTCCATCACCTGGCTCGACGACGACACACTGCTGGCGACCTCGGACTACCGCGGTCGCGGAGCCGTGTGGATCGGCGGACCCGACGACGCCCAGCCGCGCCTGCTGGCAGGCGGCGCCGACCAGCCGTACCACTACAGCAGTCTTGTCTCCGCGCCCGAGGGGGTGCTCGCGATCCGCTCCTCGGTCGCCGAAGCCCCGCACCTCGTCGCCATCGACACCGCTAGCGGCGACGTCGAGATCCGCACCAACCCGGCTGATGATCTGGCGCCTGCCGGCCGGCTCGAGGAGGTCGTCACGACCGCAGCCGACGGAACCGAGCTCCGCGCCTGGCTTGCCCTGCCGGCCACCGCCTCGGCGGCGGAGCCGGCAGCACCCCACCCGCTGGCCGTGTTCGTCCACGGCGGGCCGTGGGGATCCTGGAATGCCTGGACCTACCGCTGGAACCCGTGGCCCTTCGTCGCAGCCGGCTACGCGGTGCTCATGCCGGACCCGGCGATCTCGACCGGCTACGGGCAGGCGTTCATCGACCGCGGTCAGCAGGAGCTCGGCGGGGCACCCTTCGACGATGTCATGGCGCTTGCCGATGCGGCGATCGCCCGCGCCGATATCGACGAGACCCGCCAGGCGCTCGCCGGCGGCTCCTACGGCGGTTACATGGCCAACTGGGTCGCCGGGCACACCGGAGACCGGTTCCGCTGCATCGTCACCCACGCCTCCCTGTGGGACGTCACCACGATGGGAGCGACGACCGACAACGGCTCATGGGCACTGGCGATGGCCGAGCAGGCCCAGACGTACTCGCCGCACCTGTCGGTCGGCGACATCGAGGTGCCGGTGCTCGTCATCCACGGGGACAAGGACTACCGGGTGCCGATCGGGCAGGGCCAGCAGCTGTGGTTCGACCTGCTGACCTTCTCCAAGACCCCGCTCGATGCGCACGGGAAGACCCAGCACCGGTTCCTGTACTACCCGAACGAGAACCACTGGATCCTCAGCCGCGGCAACGCCCGCCAGTGGTACCAGGAGTTCATCGCCTTCCTCAACCAGCACGTGACCGGCGCATGAGCGCGGATCCGCAGACTGCCATGACGACCAGCCCCGCACCCGAACCCCAGCCCACCACCCACCGCCGGCGCGCATACGCCGGCGCTTGGGCGGTGCACCTCTTCACCCTCTCCGGGTTCCTGTGGGCGCTGCTGGCGATGCTCGCCCTGCTCGACGGGCACATCGGCTGGATGTGGCTGTGGCTGGGCATCGCCGCGCTCATCGACGGAGTCGACGGGTTCCTTGCCCGCAAGGCCCGCGTCAAGGAGATCGCCCCATGGTTCGACGGGACCGTCGTCGACATCGTCGTCGACTACCTGACGTGGACGTTCATCCCGGTGCTGTTCATGCTCATGCACCTGCCGCTGGGACCCAAGCCGGTAGCCATCGCGCTGGCGGTGCTCATCCTCGTGTCCTCGATGTTCTGCTACGCCAATGAGAACTGGAAGTCCACCGACTACTACTTCATCGGCTTCCCGGCAGCCTGGAACGTCATCGCGGTGATGCTCTACGTGCTGGCCCTGCCGGCATCGCTGACCATCGCCGCGGTGCTCGTGTTCGTCGTGCTCACCCTCGTGCCGACGCATTACACGCATCCGTTCAGGGTCGAGAAGTTCATGGCGCTCAACATCATCTCAGTGCTCGTGTGGATGGGGGCGACAGCCTGGATGGTCGCGATCTACCCTGCGCGCCCGGTGTGGCTGCTCGCAGCGTTCTGGCTCTCCGGCGGCTGGTTCGCCGCGACCTGCATCCTGCGCGACATCCGCGGCCGGAATGCGCGCAGCAGTGCTGAAGCCGTGGGCTAGGTGTAGTTCCTCGGGAGGTTGTGAACGTGATTTGAGGTCAGAGAAGACCCCGGTATCGAGGTGGGTAACGACACGCACCCTGACCCGGAGGTCTTCCATGACACACCGTAACGCCCCGATGACCATCGAGGGTAGGCGCCGGCTCGTCTCTCTTGTTGTTGATCAAGGCTGGCCCCAGCGACGCGTCGCTGAACGCTTCCAGGTGTCCCCGGCAGCGGTGTCTCGCTGGGTGAGCCGGCACCGGGCAGGTACCGGTTTGGTGGCTCTTTAGAGTTGAGTGTGGGCACGCCGGTCGGGCAGGGGTGCTGGGGATAAGCATCGAGGTCCCTGATGATGAGTGGACTTTAACCCCCGCTGATCTCAAGGACCTCGACAATGCCTACATTCTACGTGTCCCTGCGCTGTTGCTCTGGATCGCTGTGCCAGGTGTGACGTCCTGCTCGGATTGCCTGACTTCCATCTCATCCACGCCGAGGTCACTGACACTGCCGTCGTCCTCGACATCGAGGCCTGCGACTGGCTGACCGGTTGCCCCGGTTGCGGCGTCATCCCGACCGGCCACGGACGCATCACCGTGACCCTGGTCGACGCCCCGTCCGCCGGCCGTC